>CAMCCU010000214.1 GCA_945872975.1 Pedosphaera parvula Ellin514 | reverse complement strand
GCTGTCTCGAAACATCGACTCCGATGCCCTGGCCCGGCTGATGAATAATTATTTCGAGACCGCCGTTTCCAGGTGCATTCACCCGACTGAGGGCACGATCGCGAAATATATTGGCGACGCGATCTTTGCGTTTTGGAATGCGCCGGATCCGCAGTCTGATCATGCATGGCGTGCCTGCGCTGCGGCGCTGCGGTTTCGCGACCAGGGAGCGCAATTCGTCGATGGTAAACCTTTGCGCACGCGCATCGGCATTCACACTGCTTCGGCGCGCGTGGGGAATTTCGGGAGCGTGGAACGCGTCGATTACACCGCGCTGGGCGAGGGTGTGAATCTGGCGTCGCGACTGGAGGGCCTGAATAAGGTGCTGGGCACCGACTGCGTGATCAGCCGCGAAACCAGGGAAGGCATCGGCGATCGATTGGTGACCCGTTTGATCGGGGGTTTTCAGTTGAAGGGGTTTGATAAACCGGTGGAGGTTTTTGATTTGGTAGGCTGGCCCGAAGAGGAAGAGAAGACCCGCCCGTGGCGCGAGGCTTTCGCACAGGCTCTGGCTGATTATCACGGGCGCAAGCTGGAGGCGGCGCAGGCGGGTTTCCGGCGGACGATGGAGCTGCGCCCCTCAGATGGCCCGTCCGCGTTTTATCTGGCCAAGCTGGAAGAGCTGCGCGGCCAGACGCTCCCGGACGATTGGGCGACCTACACCATCATGCGGGAGAAGTGACTGGCTTAGGGAAGCATCAGCGCCCGATAAAAGCGGCGCAGTGCGTTCGTTGATTTTGGGTCGGTGTAATCGAACGATCCGGTGGCGGAGGTGTTCGTGAGGAGCGGGATCCAGTTCACGAAGTTGGTTGAAGCCTGGATGGTGAAGCGCATCGCGGGCTGTCCCGTGAGACGTAGCTTGAACGCGTTCTGCGCGGTGAAGCCGTTGGGCTTCAGCGAACCCGGCGTGACCAGTGAGAAGTGGAGCGAGGCGACGCCGGATGCGCCGTTGAACCCATCAATGACGACGAAGTTTGTCTGCCGCGCCTGCACCGGAACGCTAAGCGCGCTGTCCCTGCCGTCCTTGCCGCTGTTGTTGTCGCAGCCCAACTGGATCAGGCCGGCGTTCGCAGGAGCATAGGTGTAGATGGCCATGACGGTGTCGTATGAACTGCCGTCCGTGTTGACGAACAACGTTCCTGGCTCTTCGGTCACGACGGCAAACCATTCCGATGCGCCGCCTACTCCGTAACACAGGAGCCGCTCGCCCTCTGAAGTGGTGCCGCCCGCGCTGCTGAAGACCTGGGTGCTGGTGTAGCTCCGCACAATCGCTGCGGCGGTGATGGGAGTTTCGCCGGAATCTGCGCTGGCCGAGAAAAGGGTGGACGGATTTCCAAGGCTTAGCGGTGCCGAATTCGCGGCATCGAGGAACTTGTCCTTTGCCTGCACAAATTGAGCGTTCGGTCCTGTTTCGTTGATCTGGAGGCTGACGGGCTGTGTCTCAACGAACTGCTTGTTACTGCCGGTGACGACCACGGTGTAGATGCCCACGTTGACCGCCTGGACGTTGGTCACGGTGAGGGAAGACTGGGTCCCGCCGGGAATGGCGCTGCCGTTGAGATACCATTGATAGGTCAGCGGCTGTTTGTCCTTGTCCTGACGATGCCTTGGAGACTTGTCGTCCTTATCATCGTGATCGTCGTCGTCGTCCGAGCCTCCAGCGACATTTGCGTTTACCGAGAAGGTTACAGTGGAGCCGGCGACGACGGTCTGGTTCACCGGTGGGTTCGAAATCACCGGCAGCAATTGAGTGGTCGCCACAAAATCCCAGCTGAACACAAACTCACCGGAAGCCCCGCCAAAGCCGTCGATGGCGACCTGGTATTCCGTCCCGGCCACTGCGTTGAAGCGAACGATACTGGTGAAGAATCCGCCGCGGTCTTCGTCGCTTTCGACGAGGGCGAGATTGGTGATCGAGCCGCCGGTGTAAACGGCGAGCAACGTGTCGAACGCGCTGCCGATGGCGCTGAAGGTCGCCACGCCCGTGCTTGGGGCTACCCATTTATACCAGATCGATTTGCCGCCCGGTTTGCCGGCATGGTTGGGTTCGCCGGACTCGAGTGTCGCGTTGTTATTGTTCCAGGCGACCAGTCCATTCACGCCGCCCAACAGAACGCGGTCGGCAAAATTGTCGGCGATGGCGGCTCGCGGAAGAATCAAGCGGAGGACGGCCGGATCGCTGGTGACCACGCCGAGATCATTTGCCACGACCACGGTGTAGCTGCCGCCGTCCGTCAACTGGGCGTTCTCGATGGTGAAGCATGTGTTGGTGGCGTCGGGAATGTTCGCGCCGTTGAGCCGCCATTGATAGGTCAGTGGCTGGCTGCCCGCCGCAGTCACGCAAACGGTGAGCGAACCGCCAGGCGTCACGGCGCTGCCGATCGGGTTGGTGATGATTGCGGGCGCCCCGCCGACCTGCGCGGCCAGGGAGAACTCGGAAGTGTTGTTCGCGGCGTCCGTGGCGGTGGCGGTGATGAACTGATTGGCTGGAACCGTGACTGGAAGTGTGGCGGTAAATTCTCCATGACCGGACGCATCGGTCTCGACAGTGATCGATCCGAGGAAGGTTTCGCCTTTACCGAATCCGGTGGGGTCGTTGGTGGCGTTGAGAAAGAGATCGATTTGGAAGACACTGTTCGATGTTCCGTTGAGCGTTCCGGCGACGATGGTCGTTTCGCCCGACAACTGTGCTGAGGTCAGCACAGGAATGTTCTGGAGCTGATTGGGCCCGCTATCGACATCCTCGTCGTCGTTGGGCGTCGTGCCGTCTCCGCCGAGATCGATGCCGAGCGCGCCATTCGAATAGATGGAGTTGCCGCGGATGGCGTTGCCGTTTCCGGCTGACGGTTCGAGCAGGACGCCATTCCGCTGGCTGAAGGCAATCACGTTGTTTGGTCCAACAGAATTATTGGCGGCACCGTTTTGGACGGCGACCCCGTTTCGTCCGTTGCCCAACGGCAGCAAGGTTTCGTCGGCGGGACCAATCAGGTTGCCTTGAACGACATTGTTGACCGCGTTGGAACCGTCGAGAACCACGCCGTTGCCCCGGTTGCCTGAGATGGCATTGCGCGCCGCCGTAGTGTCGCCGCCAATCAGATTGCCTGCGGAGTGGACTCGAATGCCATCGCTGGTGTTCCCGAGCGCAGTTGATCCACTGGCGTCCGTGCCGATGAAGTTGCCTTGAACGATGTTTCCACCGGAACCGCTGATGCGGATGCCGACTTCGAAACCGTTCAACGCGAGACCGCGCACCTCGCTGTTGCCCGCGACAATATCGAGTCCCGCCACGATGGGACCCTCGCTCGCTGCAGCGACCCTGGATGAAATGGCGTTGCTGCCGTCCAGCTGGATCACGGGCTGACCCCGGAACTCAAGCTGCGACCATCCATCGATCGTCACGGGGTCGGTGATGGCAGGCAGCGGAGAGAGCAGATGGATGATGTAGGGAGCGGTTCCGCTAAAGCCGAACGTCACCACGTTGGAACCCGGAGCGGCGTTGGCGTCGAGCAATGCCTGACGCAGCGAGCCCGGGCCGGAATCGGCTGTGCTGTTGGCCAGGACGATCTGCGGGACCACCCGGACTTGGAACGAGCACGCGGTCGCATTGGCGGAAGCATCGGTCGCCACGCAGCGGACCAGCGTGTCGCCCACGGGAAGAATGGAACCCGAGGGAGGCGAGCAGACGACGACCGGGTTGAGATCGCCATTGTCGCTCGACGATGGTGTCGCGAAACGGATGGCCGCATGACCTGAGCCCGGCGGAGCTTCGACCACGGTTATATTGGCCGGGCAGGTGATGCTGGGAGGCTCGACGTCGATGATGGTAAAGGTGAACGAGCATTGACCGACGTTCGCGTTTACGTCGGTGGCGGTGCATTGGACGGTGGTGGTTCCCATCGGGAACACCGAACCGGACGGCGGAACGCAGATGACTTGGACGTCGGTATCGCAGGCATCGGCGGCTGAAACTTGGAACGACACGATCGCTCCTTCGGGTCCTGTGCAATGAGCAATGGTGTTGGTGGCGCAGACAATGGCGGGTGCGGTGGTATCCGCCACCGAGATCGTCTGGCTGCACGTTGCGGTGTTGCCGCAGGCATCAGTGGCCGTCCAGGTCCGGGTGGAGGCGAGCAGATTCCCAGGGAGCGAATTGGTGACGGTGGTGGTTACGGTAATGACGACGTCGCTCCCGCTGCACGTATCCGTGGCGGTGGGCAGGTCGAAGTCCCAAGTCGCACCGCACTCGACGATCCGGTCCGGGACGCAGGTGATTGCCGGCGGCGTGATGTCCTGCACGGTGATGGTCTGGACGCATTGGCTTTGGTTGCCGCAAGCGTCGGTGGCAACCCAGGTGCGCTTGATGATGAAAGCGCCAGCGCAGGTGCCCGGAGTCGTCTCATCGCTGGAGGTGATCGTCACGCTGCTGTCGCAGGCATCGGTCGCCGTGGCGCTGCCGTTGGCCGCGACGCTGGTATCCGCCGGACAATTCAAGAGTCGATCCGCCGGGCAGGTGATTACCGGCGGCGTGATGTCCTGCACGGTGATGGTCTGACTTACGGTGGCGTTGTTTCCACAACGGTCGGTGGCCTGCCAGGTGCGCGTGGCTGTGTAGGTATTTCCGCAAAAAGCGTTCGTCACTGTTCCCACGATGGCAAGCGTTACACCGGTTCCCTCGCAGTCATCGGTGACGACGGGCGCATCAAAGTTCCAATCCAATCCGCATTCCACTGTTCGGCCGGGCAGGGCGGTGAAGACTGGCGGCTTGGTGTCTCGCACGGTGATGGTTTGGTGGCACAACGTCTGGCTGCCACAGGAATCAGTCGCCTCGTAGGTTCGCAAGACGAGGATGTCGCAGCCATTGGTCTGCACCACGTCGCCAATATGAAGGACGGTGACCAATCCAGCACCGCCAGTCACGAGCACGCTCGAAGGTTCTGGCAGGGGCACGTCGGCAAAGCATTCGCGAGTGAGATCGGGCGGACCGATGAGCGCGGGCGGAGGCTCCACGGCCATAGTTGCGCAACTGGAAGCGGAGCCGCATGTGCCGATGACCGTCGCACAATACAAACCTCCACCTGCTGCGGTGATGTTGCCGAGGTTCAAGGAACTGTTCGTTGCATCCGGAATCAACTGCCCATCCTTGCTCCAAGTGAAGGTAAAGGGCGCAGTGCCGGACGGAACCACGCTGAAGATGACCTCCGAGCCAGGGCAGACGGTTTGGCTCGGCAGCGGAGAGATGGAGGTGGCTGGCGTTACAGTTACGCCGTAGGTGCTGGTGCCTTTGGTGTTCCCGACGAAGACCGTTGCCTCCAGCGAGTAGGTTCCAGCGGAGCCCGCGGCGACTTCGACATTCGGACCATTGGTCGCGCCGACAATGACTGCGCCAGCGGTGTTGTTCGCCAGCGACCATTGAAAACTCGTCGGGTCTTTGGCATCGGTGGAAAGGGTGTAGGTATTGGTCGCCGCTGCGCAGACGGTGGCCGCGCCCGCGATGGCAAGAGTTGGTGGAGTGGCCACAGCGAGTGCCTGGAGCGAGCGATCTTGATTTCCGCCGGCACCGTCGAGTTCGATTTTCCGCGTGTGATACGGGGAACCCCAGATGCTGACTGCGGAATTGCCGGAACCCCAATCCTGACTGGAAGCAATGTGTCCGCCCCAGGCAATGACCACCGTCTTGTTGGTCGATACGAATTCAATGGCCACCCGGGTCGCGGCCGATTCGTTTGCCAGGGATTCTTCCGACACATAGGTGATGCTGGAGATCGTGGCGTTCCAAATGGTCATCAGTCTTTCCGCAGCAGGCAGAGTTTGAAAACTGGCTGCGGGCTGTCCCGGCAACGAGCTTCCCGCGGTAGCTGGTGACGGAATGGGGAACTGGCCAGGCAATCCGAATGCGCCGGCGATGTCATCGAGCGGGTCGATCACTTCCGTGGAGACGTGCGCGCCAAACTGGGAATGCGGCGCGAGCCGATCGTAATGCGTGATGTAGTCGATGGCGTGCTTGCCCTTGTGAATGGTGTCCCATTCGATGATGAGTCGATGAGGCCCGTTGGTCAGGTCGCTCATCACGACGCGATAGGGGATGGAATTGCCTTCGACGTAATGCGAGTTGCTGGGGCCGGCGTTTCCCTTCGCCCATTGGACGGGGCTTTTAGGAGAAGTGGGGGTTCCGTTTCGAGCCTGCCAAAGGTCGGCGGAAGCGGCGCGCAAGGATACGCTCGCCCCGGTCAAGCTCGCCGCGAGGCAAATCATCAGCGAGGGTAGAATTCTCAGGGTTCGAAATGTGACGGTCTTCATGGTAATCCTAGCGCAATTCGGGGTTTTACCATTTTGGTAATCACTGGGAACTGCGGCACTTCAAGGTCGTGTTTATGCACAGAACTGCTCCCAAAAGCCACTCCAAAAAATTGGATATTGTTTTGACATCTTCGCGGCCTTTGTCAGGACATGCTCTCGGCCCATCAGTCAAAAACAGCCAGCTTGCGGTTGACGGTGCGAAGGCGGCGGCAGAGGCAGAGACTGAGGTTCTCCAGGAGCTTGATCTTGATTCCAGGATGCGTGGATCCCAGCCGGTCGAAATCCCCCAGGCTCATCACATCACAGGTCACTTCCGTGTCAGCGACGATCATGGCGGAGCGAGGAGCGCGATCGATCACCGCCATTTCGCCGAAGACCATTCCGCCGGTGAAGGTCGCCAGGCGTTTGCGAGATACGGAGTCCACCGACACAAACACGCTGACACCGCCGCGAGCGAGGAAGAAGAGTTCATTGGCTTCGTCCCCGGCGTTGATGATGGTCTCGCTTTGTTGATAGGTCCGCCGCTGGAGCAGCGAGCTGATGACGTCGATTTCTGCCGGGGTGAAGTTCTCGAATAACTCGTATTGCGCAGGAGTGGCAGAGCGGGCATCGCGACGGGAGGGCAGGGCGGCTTCGATGACGCGGTTCTCGCACCACTCGAGGGCGAGATCGTTCTCCTGCAAGCTGCGGAAGAGCTCGGTGTAGCGTTCGCCGAGCTTCACCTTCATGTAACGGCGCAGCAGCGGGAGGTGTTCCGCGTGCGTGAACAGGACGACGCGGTCCAGACGGGACAGCTTGTTCAGCACTTCGTAGAACAGGCGGCAGGCGCTCTCGTTGAGGGTAAGAACTTTTTTGAAATCCAGAATCAAGTGCCGGATCTGGTCCACATTGGCAATGACATCATGCACCACGGCTTCGGTGCTGGCGAAGTGGAGGTTGCCCTGGAGCTGGTAAACTTGGATCTGTCCGCCGTCGTGGTGAAGTGCCTGGCTTTCCTCGGGAGTGCGGATGCGGTTCGAGTTCAGCTCCGCCCCGGTGAACTTCAGGCGGATGGCAGATTCGCCAGGGCTCGGCCTGTTGAGCAGATGCAGATCGCAGTGGCGCGAGAGAGCGTCGCACACGCGGATGCCGCGCACGCTGTTGCCACGGGCATCCAGCGGCGGTGAATAGACAGCGATCCCGAGCTGGCCAGGCAGCACGGCGATGATGCCGCCGGCGACGCCGCTCTTGGCCGGCATGCCGATGGTGTACATCCATTCGCCTGCGTAATCATACATGCCGCACGAGCCCATCACGCTGAGGACGCTCTCGACATACTCGCCGCGAATCGCCTGTTTGCCGGTGATGGGATTGGTCCCGCCATTGGCAAGCGTCGCCGCCATCACGCCCAAATCATATGCAGTCACCGAGACGGAGCATTGCTGGAAGTAGAGATCGACGGACGGGATCGGGTCGGTGGTAAGAATGTCGAAGTTGCGTAGCATGTGGCCAATGGCGCGGTTGCGATGGCCGGTCTCATTTTCCGACTGGTAAATCTCATCGTCGAGGGCGAGGTCACGCCCGGCATAGCGGCCGAACATTTCGAGTAACCGACGCAGCCGGGCCGGACCAGTCTTCCCGGCGATCAGGGAGGTCGTGGCGATGGCGCCCGCGTTGATCATGGGATTTCGCGGCCGCCCGGTGCCGGGTTCGAGGCTGATGGAGTTGAAAGCGTCGCCCGTCGGTTCTGTGCCGACCTTGCTGAGGACGTGCTGGCGGCCCTGATCTTCGAGCGCCAGTCCATAGACGAACGGCTTCGAGATCGATTGGATCGTGAAGGGTTGGCGGGAATCGCCGACTTCGTAGGCGGTCCCGTTCGCAGTGACCAAGCAGATGCCGAACCAGTCCGGATTGGCCTTCGCCAGTCCGGGAATGTAGGTGGCTACTTTACCTTCGGCCACGCTCGCAAACTCGTGGTGGAGTTGCTCCAAATAGTCTGAAACGGGCGAGGAACAGGAGGTGTTCGATTTCGATTTCAAGGCGCAATAATGGATTAGAGTTTCTTGGACTCTTCAGGAGACGACACGACACAGGGCTTCGCCCCCCACGTCTGCGGGGCGGAGCTTCAGTGTCGTCCAGAAACAGTTTCACCGGTTGTGATTCGCGTTGGTTAAACAAAATCGGAATCGCAATGGCTGTGCCATGAGGGTATTGAGCGTGAATAAAATTCACGTTTAGCGCGAACTTCCTTGTTTCATTGGGAGCGCAGATGAATTGTCGGCCCTTGTTCCCTCCGTCTCCGTTCGTGGTCAGTTTTCTTTTATCCACGTTGCGCGAAAAACGACCACGGAAGCCGATGGTGCGTTCCGTCATGCAGCAGTAGTTGGGGAAATCCAATGGCGGGGGGATGGTCGGAGCGACAGGATTCGAACCTGCGACGTCTTGCTCCCAAAGC
>CAMCCU010000213.1 GCA_945872975.1 Pedosphaera parvula Ellin514 | reverse complement strand
GATCAGGAGCGGAAGATTCGAGCTGAAACTGGCCGCGCTTTCATCGAGGAAGGTGAACGTCTCCGTCGTCGTCGCGCTCGGCAACGCCTCGGGCGCGAACGTCTTCGCACGGACCAGGGTGGAGCCAGTCAACGTAATCGGTTCCGCATAGGTGGCGGAGTTCAACGTCGGCTCCGAGCCGTCCAGCGTGTAGCGCACGATCCCGCTCGCACTGGTCAACTCCAGCTTCACAGGCTCGGTGAAGGCGCCGCCGCGTTTCGAGAAGACAGGCGGCGGCGAGAGCTTTCGCAAGCCATCGCGATTGCCCGCACGCGGAGTGGGCGTGGCAAAATATCGCGCCTCCTTCGAGCGCACCGCGCTATAGCCAGCCACCAGCTCGGGCTCGATCAGGAAACTCGAATCGCCCGCCGACTGGTTCAAGCCGTGAATCGCGAGAACGTTCTTCCCCGGCCGCAGCGCGCTGAGATGGGGCGCGAGATCGAACTCATCCGCAGCGCCCGTTCCGGCACGTTGAAACTCGACGCGCAGATTATCGACATCCACCGTCTGGTCACGATCCCCGGCGCGCGCGACCAACTGTACGCGAGTCAGGTAAGGTTGGAGCCCGGGAATCAAAACATCGCTCACCACCGCGACCACTTGTTTCGACGGCCCGTAGGCATCAGAGGTCAGCGTGACTGAGATTACCGCGCCCTGCTCCGTGTGCTTAAGGCGGACCTGCGCGTGGTGGAAAAGGCGCTGGCCAAACAGGCCGCCCGGCAAATCCTTCGACAAACGCTTCACGCGATCCCAATGCACGGTCAGCGCCTTCTGCCCATCTCCGGCGTTGTGCAACAACTGAACCGCCAGCGTTCCTGGAAACTTCGGATCTTTCTGCTCGCGCAAAGTCGCCAGCTCCACGCCCGGGCCAGTCGCCCCGTACTGGCCGACCGGAATCAGCAGGAACGCCAGACGCTCGGTCCCCTGCCCGCCCGCCTTCCACCGAAAATCAAAATCAGCGATGACCGTATCGAACAAGCCCGGAGCCTTCTGGGGAAACGCCACGCCATTCACCTGGTTGGTCTGGCGACCGTTCAACAGGCGAAGGAACGCGTTCGCATTGTTCGTATCACTCCAGAACAGCTTCGGCCGAGTCGCCACATCCACCTGGCCGAACACGTAGTTCGTCGAGCCCATGTCAAACGTCTCCGTCAACAGCGCTGGTGCGCCGATGACGCGACCCGCCGTCGCCGTGGAGTTCCATTTAGGCTTCGCCGGGGCGTTGGTACGCGCAACTTCCCAGCCATTGAGATACGCCACGAAACCGTCGTCGCTGCGCACCTTCAGCCGCAAGGTCTCCAGCGACGCATCCGCCAGATCAAACGGCACCCGCACGTAGGCCGACGAGGCTTTGTTAAGCATCCTGCCCTGCAAGTCCGCTCCTTCAGAGGCGGCCTCGTTGCGTCCATTTCTGAACCCCACGCTTCCCGCGACGGCCAGCCATTTGGAATCGTCAAACTCCGCCGCCGCCCAGCCCATGCCGATGTCGGCGGCCGGAACAAACAGCCGCTTCGGCGTCGCCGCAGTGAAGATCACCGCAGGCCGGTCGGCCATCTCGATGCCATACGACGCGCCCGCGACTTGAGGCGGATATTGGGGAGCAAACTCAGACGCAATCGTGGACCCGTCCGGTTTGACGAGGGCCAGATAGCCGCGGTCCGCGTCGAGCTTGAAGTTGGTGTGAAGCTCCGCCCCCGAGACACGGCGATCCTTCTTGGAAGCGAACACCACCAGATACTCGCCCGGTGCCATCGTCGCGGCGGGGAAACGCCACTTCCTCAACTCCGCGCGGTCATCGGTGAGAAACCACCCGTCAAGATTCGCCGCCGCCGCGCCCGCGTTGCACAGCTCAATCCAGTCGGAATGCTCACGGTCACGATCGGCAAGCGTGCGGAGATTCACCGCCATGAACTCGGTGATGACGACGCGGTCTTGTGCGAAGGCGGGCAGCGTCCCGCCGCCAATGGCGAAAGCCGCCATGAGCAGGGTGTAAATTGAGCGACGAATCTTTGCCGGGTAATGCATGATTGCGATGTTCGACTCGGATGATTATCCAGCTCTTCGCGTCGCTGCCAGTGGAAACACCTCTTCCTTTCGTAAATTCCATTCACGCTGCGTCCGCCATCCACCAAACGTCGTGCCGCTCGTTCCGTCACTCCCGCTCAGACGGTAATCTTCCGAGGCCATTGCTGGTTGGATTCCCAGTAAGTCTTCTTGAGCTTGATGCCCGGATCGTCCGCCGTCGGCTGCGCCTTGCCCTCTGCATCAGTGGCGCGTGAAACGATCGTGTGCTCGCCCTTCGGCGCGTTCTTCCAATCGAACGTCCAAAAGGTCCAGCAGAACTTCGAACGGTTCTTTCGGTCGATCGTGACGGACTGCCACGAGCCGTCGTCAATCTTGAGCTCCACTTTCTCCAAGGGCGTGCCGTCGCCCCACGCCGCGCCATGGATGCGAACCGTGCCGTCCTGCAACCGCAACGCACGCGCCGGCATCGACTTGATCAACATCGGCCCGATGCTCGTCTCGCGATGAATGGTCTTCCCGTCCCGCTCCTCGCCGCGCAATGTCACGTATTCGCGCGCCATGTATTTGCTCATGATGCGCCGGTCGAGCACCTCGATGCGACTGAGCCACTTCACCCACGCCACGCCGTACCAGCCCGGCACGACGAGGCGCAACGGCGCGCCGTGGGCGACATCGAGCGGCTGGCCGTTGAACTCGTAGCAGAGCAAAATGTCATCACGCATCGCGTCGGTGATGTGCAGACCGCGCGAGAAGTTGGCGGTGTACTCGATCTTCTTCACCTCATCCTTCTGCGTGTCCGTCCCGAAGAACGCGACCTCGATGCCGCGCTTGTACGGCTCGCATTCCCGGAGCAGTGGCGCGAGCGGCGTGCCCGTCCATTTGATGTTTCCAATCGCGCCCATGAACCCGGCGCTGGCGTTGTTGCCGGAACATTCGAGCGTCGCAGTAATCGTCTTGCGCCGGCGTTGCTGAAGGTCAGCGAGGCTCAGGCGAAGCGGCTTCTTCACCAGCCCGGCGATCTCAAGGCTCCACGTCGCGGGATCGATCTTCGGCACGTTGTAATGCTGCACCTTGTAGAGCTGTTCGTTCGGCGTGATCCAGCTCTTCAAATCCTCCCACTTGATCCCGTTCGTCCCCGACTGCTTGTCCGTGAACGGAATCAGCTCCGCGCCTTCCTCCGGCTCCGGGAAACCAAAAGTTGAGAGCGGGTATTGAGCGAACGCCAGGGCGGCAAACGCGACGCTGCCTCGAATCATGTCTCTGCGGGTCACTTGGGTGGTCATGATGTTTGTCTTTTTGAAATACAGCGAAGCAAGCGCATGCGATGAGCAGGCAGACTATTTTTCAGCGAGCAGCTTTTCGACCTGGGCCGTCAATCCCTTGCGCGCGTTCATATCGCGGAGGTTTCCCTTCCGATCAATCAGCCACATGGTCGGGATGCTCTCGATGCCAGACTTCTCGCCAATGCGATTCTCCCAGCCGCGGCCGTCGAAGTATTGCGGCCATTCCATCTTCTCCTTCTTCAGCACGTAGTTGAGCGCCTCCTTCTTCTTGTCAAAGCTGATGCCGACGATCTCGAATCCTTTGTCGTGCAATTTGTCATAGGCCGCCTTGACGTTCGGAAGCTCCTGCATGCACGGACCGCACCACGTCGCCCAGAAATCCACGAGCACCACCTTACCCTTCAGCTTGCTCAAATCCACTTCACGCCCATCGACCGCTTTGAATTTCAAGACTAGCGGCTTGCCGATCTTCGCCGCTCCAACCTCTGGCGTTTCCGCAGAGGAGGCAGGGATGGCGAACGTGGCCACCCCAATGACCGCCAGCAGCACCAGAGACGTTTTGAAGGACTGGAACAGAGGTCGTGCTTTCATGCGTGGAAGGTGGTCTAGCTTTTCGTCGGGGTCGGCGACATCAGTTGCTCCGCTCCCTTGCCGGAAGCAGGCGGCGCCTTCTTCTTCTTCGCCGCGACCAGACCTGACTTTGAAGTCAAACCCAGCAGCCGCTTCGATTCCGCGAGCAGGAACTTCGTGTCCGTGAACGGCTCGAAGCTGATGTCCTGCCAGCGCACCAGACCCTGGCCGTCGATCAGGAACGTTCCGTGCAACGGCATGTTCTCGAAGTCATCGAAGGCCCGGAAGCTCTTGAACGCCGCCAGCGGCTCGTCCGACAACAGCGGGAACGGGAAGCCATCCTCGCTCTTGCTCTTCGCGAACGTCTTCTTCAATCCCTCCGCCGAATCCGTGCTGATGGCGACGAGCGAAATTCCCGCTTCAGCAAAGTCCTTGGTCGCCGGTCCGAAGGCGTTGAGCTGTTCCAGGCAATGCACGCAGCCGTAGCCGAGATAAAACAGCACGACGACGGGCTTGCCACGGTATTGCTTGAGAGAAACCTGTTTCCCAGTTGAGTCGGCAAGCGTCCAATCCGGCGCGGGCATCGGCTGCCAGCGGAACGGCCCCAGCGAATCCAACGCGGGCCGTTGCCCGACGTCCGTGGACTGCGGCGCAGGCGTCCGCCAGTCGGCGGGCCATTGCAGATGCTGCGCCAGCGGCGTGAGACGCTGTAACACCGGAAGGTTCACGTCAGCGCCACCAGCCACCACGCGAAGTTGCTCAAACGCTTTCGCCGCGTCGTTCGTCTTGCCGAGTCGCCAGAGGATGTCCACGTAGTTCGCCAGCGGCTGCACCTGATTCGTCGCGTTGTTCGAAGCTTCCTTCGCGAACGTCTCGGCCTTCTCCTTGTCACCGGTGCGGAAATGAATCTGCGCGAGCTGCTCCTTCGGAACGTCTTTCAACGCTTCGAGCATCTCCTTGGTCACTTCCTTCTTCGCCGTCAGGGCCGCATAGACCTTCAGCTCGTCGATGGCGTTCTCCGTCTTCTTGATGCGGCTGGCGTGGGAACGCAGCGCCTCGGTCATGGTGGTGGCCAGCTTGTCATCGGCAACCTTGTCCTTGCGTGCTTTCTCCTCTGCTTCGTCCGCAGCGTTGCGACGTTGCTCGCGCTGGACTCTCACGACCGCTTCCAAAGCGGCAATCTGCTCCTCGCCATTCTTCGCGTCACCCTTCTCGAAGTGCGCCGTGCCCAGCACCACCAGACGCCGCACCTGCTCGTCTGGAATATCCGTCGGCTCCAGATACAACGTGTCCGCCAGCGCGATGGCTTGATCCCAAAGCTCATAGCGACCGAGCAGGCTGACCAGGCTCGCTCTTCCATGACGCGCGCTGCTGGTGCGGCGTTGATACGCCTGGACGCTGTTGGTCGAAATCTCGTTGGTCGGGCTGAGATAAGCGGTGAGCGTGTTGTATTTCGGATGGCGGGGGAGCTCAACCAGGTTCTTGGCGAGGTCAATGCCTTCACGCACGCGGCCGAGGTAACTCAGATTCCGAATCAGCCACTCGTTGTTGTGAGCGTAATTATGAATCTCATCCGGCAACACGCGGTCGCGCATCAAGTGCGCGTGATCCACCCGGGCCGACGCCTCCTGCTGCCACGCCGCGTCGGCAAAGCGATTCAACCTCGAATAGATGTGCCCCGGCATGTGCCACATGTGGGCGATGCCCGCCGTGCCCTGGCCGCAGAGCGCGGCGGAATTCAGAGCGCGCCGGGCCTTCTCCTCGTCCCAAAGATGAATCCGGTAATGATGCACCGGATGCATCGGGTCCACCGCGAGCACGGCGTTCGCCAGTGCATCCACGGCGGTGTGGCTGGTGATGCGCAGCCCCTTGCCCTGGTTCTCCCAAATCTTCCAGACGAGAAACACCTTGGCCTCGATGTCTTCCGGAAACTCTTCGATGAGCTGCTCCAGACTGCGCACGAACGCCCGGTCCCGCTCCGTGTCCGTCGCCGGCGCAGCAACTGTCGCAGCGGTCGCAGGCGCGTTGGTGGAACTCTTCTCGGCTTTCTTCTCCGTCTTCTTGGCGGCCTTCTTGTCCTCCGGGTAGAGCTTGCCGACCGCTTCGATCCAAAGGCATTCGCGACGGCTCAGGCCGTTGGTCAGTTGATTGGCCCGCTCGACGAATTCCCGGGCGCGCTTCGCGTTGTTCACGTTCGCCAGCGCCATGCCCCAGTAGGCCATCGCGCAGTTCGTGTCCAGCGCTGCGACCTGACGGAACGATCGTTCGGCCTCGAAATACCAGAAGCCGTGCATCTGCCCGATCCCTTGAAGGAAAAACTGTTGCGCCAGGGGAATCTTCGTCGTGATCGGAAAGTGAATCTTCGGCATCCCTTCCATTAGATAAGCCGCCTGACGCGGTCCTTGATTGAACGCCTCGCCATGCAGGGAATGCCCCGCCGCCGTGGCGTCTGTGTCAGTCTTGTCCTCCGGGTGATCCGCCATCGCCGGTGCCACCAGCCCGACGGAAGCGCAGAAGGAGAGGAGAGTTAAGTATCGAAAATTCATGAGGGCCTTCATGTGCTAATCCGGGTTGTGCTTTGTTATGTTGCGCAGACTTTGACGTCACCGGAGGGCATTCGCCGAGAAGGAAATTTTGGTTTTTGTGCTGCTGACCACCTCACGACCCGAGAGCCGCACGGGAGCGTTTCACGAGCTCGTTGTCCGAATCGCCCGAGCCACGCAGGTTGAAGACGCTCGCGGCCAGGAACCGATCACGCCACGGCGGCGCCAGGTGCTGGCAATCTTCGATCACGGCGGAACTGAACTTGTAGTCATGCGAATCGCGGCCTTTCAGGAAAATCAGCCGGCGCGCCGCGTCGAAGAACAGCTTCGGGTCGGAACCGCCCTGTAAGAACCCCAGAACTTTCCGTGACGCCGAGAGCCGATCCTTGCTCAGGTCGCTGAAGATATCTTCGATGGCTTCCGCGCCCGCTGACTTCAGGGGAACAGCTTCAAGTTTATCGATGCGGATGCCTTTATCCTTCGCGTTGCCACGGAAGAGCGGCATAAACGCCGCGTTCTGGACGAGCAGCATCCGGCGGGTTTCATCGTTCGTCGCGTGGCGGAAGGCGTAGTGTGTCGCGTTGGTAAACGTCGAGGCATGCAACGACAGGATGCCGGGCGATTGCATCAACAACTCTCCGGCACCGACGAACAGCGCATCGAAGAGCGACGCTGGGGCAACGCCGCGATTCAGCAGCTTCACCGTCAGCTCGCTCGTATCAATCGACGAGCCGGCACGGATGGCCTGCAACATCTCGACGGTCGCCTCCGCGCTGCTCTCCCCGTCCAGCCATCCGGCGCGAATCTGCTTCACGTTCTCGACATTGCGGCGGAACGGGCGGTCCGCCGGCAGATCCGACTTCGAGGGATTCACCTTGGCACCGTCGCGATCCAGCAGCGCAAAGGCCAGCGAGCGCAACACCGGCTCCGCATGATGCCAGCCGATCGCTTCCAACGTGCGAAAGCTGTTCACCACGTAAATCTCCTTGTGACCAATCTCGCGGAAATCGCGCACGCCATAGCGGCAGAGAATTTCGAAAATCTCATTCGCGCCAGCGGTCCGCACCAGGCCGACGATTGCCGCGTCCGCCGCTGCTTCGTCCCAATTATCCATCGCTACGACAAACGCCTGCTTTGCCTTGTGACTTTTTGGGACAGCAGCTTCGTCCACCGGCGGCATCGTCCAATCGCCTTGTTCCACATCGCGCGCCTGCGAACTCTTGAACTGATCGATGGCCCAGAAGATCGGCAGCCAGCGATCCGCGTCCGACGACGACAGGCTCGCCAGATGCGCAGAATTGACGACGAGCACCGCATGGAACTTGAATCCGACCGGGCGCGGCTGGATGTTGCGCACGCCGGCCAGCAGCAACGCCGCGAGAACTTCGCGATACGTCGTGCCGCGTTTGATTTTGGAAGCCACCTCCTCCAGCACACGTTCGCGGGGCGTGTTCTCCAGCAGCCGGACCAGCGGCTCAATCTCGGAATGCAACCGCACCATGCGCGGTTCGAGCTTCGCCTCGGCGGCGGAGACCGGGGGCAGTTGCGAGAGAAAGCCCAGATCGCCCAGGGCGGCCAACGCACCAGCGCCAAACGTGGTTCTCAGAAAATTGCGGCGTTTCATGGTTGGTTGTGTTCTTTGAAATCCTTTAACTCCGGGCCGGTCGATCCTTCGTCGCGCCGTTTGTCAGAGTGTCCCTTCTCCCCTCCGCCCGAGCCGTAGAGCTTGTGCAGATCACCTCCGTTCGGCATTCCAACCCACCCAACTCCTCGAGGTCGTTCCACGAAAAACATCACCACTGAAAACGCAAAACAACCGAAGCTCGACGCCGTCAGCCACAACACCCAGTCCGGGTCACTGAGAGCCGACGCGGCCGCGCCCCCGAAAATCGAGGCGAAGAGGGACACCCACGCCTTTACCTTCAGGCGCTCCTGCCTCTTCTCCTTCCACCCACCGCCGTAAACGATTTGCGACATGACGTTCGTAATCGCCGTCGAGTCAGTTCTTTTCGACCGGCTTGCCCGCTTTGGTCCAGGAAGTAAAACCATCCTCCAGATTCACGAGCTTCTTGAACTCCGACTGATCCATCACTCCGCAAGCCTTGAGGCTGCGTCGCCCCGCCGCGCAATGGACCAGGTAAGTCTTGTCCTTGTCGAGCGCCGCCAACTTCTTCGCGAAGTCCGGCGCGTTGACATCCAGGTTCACCGCTCCGGGAATGTGGCCGTCCTTAAACTCCTTCTCCGTTCGCACATCCAGCACCACGGCATTCTTTTCCGCGCGCAACTTGTCGAACTCCTCCACGCCCACGTTCTTCACGTTCTT
>CAMCCU010000212.1 GCA_945872975.1 Pedosphaera parvula Ellin514 | reverse complement strand
GAACAGGGTCCACCGAAGATCCAGGCGATGAAATGAAGGACGGAACCCGTCGCGAAATGGCTGTGTCTGTAGTGCAGACCTTTTGACCGGATCACATGAAATGCGGCCATTCCAACCTCCCCACATCCCCAGTTCGCCAAGTCGGGCTAATCTGTAAGCGTCATCAGTGGTGGCAGTGGACGAGCGGGTCATAAGCCGACATGGCGGACTGAGGGGTGAGTGATGCGGGAATGGCTGGTTTTGACATTGGTGTCATGGAATGAGCGGCATGGGGGTGATGCCAAGGGTGTTGGGCGTGGCGATGGTGTCATTTTGCGGGTGAAAACCAGCCACTGATTTGCGGGTCGAAATCACCCGCCCGGAGGTGGATTAGTTCATGTCAGATTGTTCAGTGCCTTCAAGAGGTTTGAGTCCGGGATAAAACGAGCAGGACCTGCGTCTTTCCAGCCTTAGCTCGCCGGTTCTGCGGTCGAAGGTTCGTTGGGCTTCTTTGTTTTCTTCGTTTCGGGAGCCGCTGGCAGCGAGTCTTTGACCCAATAGCTGCGGCGGGTGATGGAATTCATGAGCTTTGTCGCACTGCAAATTTGAACCGAACCGGGATTGATGTCATCGAAGCCGAGCGAAGAACTTCACGCCAGCAGCTTTTTCACGACTTCGCCAGCGACATCCGTGAGACGGAAGTCGCGGCCCTGGAAACGGAAGGTCAGCTTCTCGTGGTCAATGCCGAGGCTGTGCATGACGGTGGCCTGGAAGTCATTCACGGTCACCGGATCCTCGACCGCGTTGTAGCCGAGGTCATCCGTCCCGCCGATCGTGATGCCCGGCTTGATGCCGCCGCCGGCCATCCAGATGGAGAATGCTTTCATGTGATGGTCGCGGCCGTAATTGCCGTTGGCCATCTCGCCCTGGTTCATCGGCGTGCGGCCGAACTCACCGCCCCAGATCACGAGCGTATCTTCGAGCAAGCCGCGTTGTTTGAGATCACGAATGAGCGCGGCGGACGGACGGTCTACGTTCTGGCAGGTCTTCGCGATCTCGGCGGGAAGGTTGCCGTGATGATCCCAGCCGCGATGATAGAGCTGTACGAAGCGCACGCCGCGTTCGACCAGACGCCGCGCGAGCAGACAGTTGTTGGCGAAGGAAGATTTGCCCGGCTCCGCACCGTATTGCTCCAGCGTGTCCTTGGATTCCTTCTTGAGATCCATCAGCTCCGGGACGCTGGTCTGCATCCGGTACGCCATCTCGTAGGATTGAATGCGCGTGTTGATCTCGGGGTCGCCCACGGCATCGAGCTTCAACTGGTTTAAGTCACGCATGCTGTCGAGCAAACGCCGGCGAACCTTGTCGTCGATGCCCTTGGGATTCGAGACGAAGAGAATCGGCTCGCCCTGCGAACGAAACTCGACGCCCTGATGATTGCTGGGCAGAAAGCCGCTCCCCCAATAACGCGAAAGCAACGGCTGATCCTGACCGAAGCCGGAGGTGAGCACGACGAACGCAGGAAGCTGCTGGTTCTCGCTCCCCAGTCCATAGGAAAGCCACGAGCCCATCGCCGGACGGCCCGCCTGGGTGCTGCCCGTTTGCATCATGGTGACGCCCGGATCGTGATTGATCGCCTCCGTGTGCAGGGAACGGACGAGCGCGATGTCGTCCGCCACGCCCGCGATGTGCGGGAGCAGTTCCGAGATCTCCATGCCGGATTTGCCGTGCCGTGTGAATTTGAACTTGGTGCCGACGCA
Source organism: Pedosphaera parvula Ellin514 (assembly GCA_945872975.1). Lineage (GTDB taxonomy): Bacteria > Verrucomicrobiota > Verrucomicrobiia > Limisphaerales > JADJPG01 > JADJPG01. The sequence goes on along the minus strand of CAMCCU010000212.1, from coordinate 7,063 downwards.
CGTCAGCTTCTGGCCTTGAAGCTGGGCGATGCGCTGGCCCTTGGTGTAGCTCTCGGGCATCGGCTTGCCGTTGAGCTCGATCAGCTTCGGCTTGTGATCGAAGAGATCGAGCTGCGACGGCGCGCCCGACTGGAAGAGGTAAATCACCCGCTTGGCCTTGGGCGCGAAGTGAAGCGGGTTGATGGTGCCGTGGGAGGGGAACGGATTGCCTGCCGCAGTCGTCGCAACCTTCTTTCCCGCCGCGAAAAGATTCTGGTTCAGCAAGGAAGCCAGCGCGAGCGTGCCTAGTCCGCGGGCGGAGCGACTGAAGAAATGACGGCGCGTAAGGTTCTGGAGGTGCGCTCGGTATAGTTCGTTTTGATCCATATCAGTGTTCACTCCTTCGTGATTGTTTCGTCGAGGTTCAGCAGCACATTCGCCATCGTGGTCCATGCCACCAGGTCCAGCTCATTTAATTTCTCCGCTGGTTTGGCTTCGCCGGTCGACAGGAGATCGACGGCTGCTTTCAAATCCTTCTGGTAGGTCGCGACCATGTCAGCGTGAACACCCGCGAGAATCTTTCGCTCCTTGGCCGAGGGCGGACGGGCCAGCACGGTCTTGTAGGCGAACGTGATTCGTTGGTTCAAATCCGCTCCGCCCTCGCGCAGGACGCGTTCCGCCAGCACGCGCGCGGCTTCGACAAATCCCTTCTCGTTGAGCGTGACGAAAGCCTGAAGCGGCGTGCACGTCAGGCTGCGTTGCTCGGTGCAAATGGCCCGGTCCGGCGCGTCAAACGTCATCATCGTCGGGTTCAAGACCGTGCGTTTCCAGAGCGTGTAGAGGCTGCGGCGATAGAGATCGGCGCCCTTGCTCTCCTCGTATTTATTGCCGCCGAACATCTTCTCCTCCCACAGGCCTGCGGGTTGATACGGCTTTACGCTGGGGCCGCCAGGCGTGCGTTTGCGGTCGAGAAGTCCGGCGTAATCCAGCGCGCAATCGCGGATGACTTCCGCGCTGAGCCGCAGCCGTGGACCGCGCGCCAGCAGACGATTGAGCGGATCGCGTCCGAGAAGTTCCGGAGTCGGCTTCGACGACTGACGGTAGGTAGCCGACATCACGATCTTCTTCTGCATCGCCTTGATGTTCCAGGTGCCGTCGATGAACTCCCGCGCCAGCCAGTCGAGCAGGTCCGGATGGGACGGTTGCTCTCCCTGTGTTCCAAACTCATTGCCCGTTTTCACGAGGCCGTTTCCGAAATAGAAAGCCCAGTAACGATTCACCGTCACGCGGCTCAGCAACGGATGCTTCGGATCCACCAGCCACTTCGCCAGCGTGAGGCGGTTGGTTTTCTCGGACGGCGGCAGCGGGGGCAGGATGTGCGGCACTTCCGCGACGACCTTGTCGCCCTTGGCTCGATAATCCCCGCGCACGCGGATGTGCGTCACGCGCGGCTCGGACATCTCTTCCATCACGCGGAGCGTTGGAATCTTTGCGTCCAACTCCTTCGAGGCTTTGCGCGTGTCGGCCAGCTTGGTGTTCAGCGTCTTGAGCTCCGGATAGAAGTTGTCGCGATAATATTCGTTGAGCTCGAACCTCTGCGCATCGGTGACCTGAGGCGACTTGGCGAACAACGCGGACTGAACGTTCGCCGGCAGGCTGGTGAATTCATCGACGTTGGTGCTCGTTGAAGTCGCCAGGCGGAACCGGCCCAACACATGTTCCGCCGTGGCGGATTCAAATTTCAGCTTCACCTTCAGGCGCGCCCCGGAGGTGAACGTAATCGGGCTCTTCGCCAGGAAGATCGCCTGACGGTCACCGCGAAGTTTGTCGTTGTGTCCGTCGACGGCCCAGCCGGTATCCGCCTTGTCATCGATGGCGCGCTTCACGTCAAAATCCCTCTGGCTGTAATCCGCCAGGGCTTTGGCGAACTCAACGCGATACTTCGTCACCGGCTGTTTCGGCGGCGTGAACGCAAACCCATACACGCCGCTGCCGTGATGCACTTTCAGGAGCAGGCTGTTTTGCCCGGGCCTGAGCAGCGCCATCACTTCATCCGGAGCCGGCGCGACGCGGCGATAGATCTTTCCGTTCTCGACCTTGGCGCCGTTCAGCCACAGCTGGGTTCCGCCATCGCTGCCGAAGGTGAACTTGATGTAACGCGCCGTCTTCACCGTGATGTTGCGGTGGAGATAGGTCACCTGATTCTCGCCCGAGAGTGCGTGAGTCTCGCCGTCCTTCCAATCCGCCTTCTCCTTCCAGCGCAGCTTGTCCTCTTCGTACGTCTTCTTGAGGTCGAGCTCGGTTTCGTTGATGAACGCCTTCTCAAAAACCTCCTTCGGCGAGCCGGCCTTGAACGGCCCCAGCGCCGACCACTGGCTCCATTCAATCTCGGTCACCGGCGGTTCATTGGTGGGATTCGCGCTCTCCGCTTCGACTTCGAATCCGGTCAGGATGAAGTTTCCATTCGTCGCACGGCTCGCGCCTTTCAGCGGCAGGCTGTCATGCGTCAACGCCTCCAGCCGGAGCGCCGTCAGTTCACGTTGATTGGACTCCAACGTGACTTCATACGTATCCTTCGCGGCATTCGTGCCGCGGGCGAGAACTGAACGGTCCTCGAGAGTTTTCAGTTCCGCTCCGCTTGAAGCAGTGACAGCACTGGGCTTGAGCACATCCCAGCCGGAGTGAATCCGCTGGCGTTGCTTCTCTTCCCACGCCGCCTGTTCCCGGCTCAACGTATCGTCCTTCTTTTCGAGCAAGCCGCGGCGATCCTTTTCGAGCGAGGCAATCTCGTTCGTCAGCTTCGCCCATGACGCCGTCTGCTCCGGCACCGGCACCTTGATGAACGGCGGCGCGGGATCGTTGTCGAGGCCCTTCTCCGGGATGCGATTGAAGAAGTCGTAGATCTGGTAGTATTCGCGCTGGGTGAACTGATCATACTTGTGGTCGTGGCACTCCGTGCAGGCCGTGCTCGATCCCAGATAGACGGTGCCGAACGTGTTCACGCGATCGGTCACATACTTGTTCATGTACTCGTCCGGGTCCGCGCCGCCTTCCGTGCTGCTCATGCCGTTCCGGTTGAATGCCGTGGCGATGCGCTGGTCCACCGTGGGGTTCGGCAGCAAATCGCCGGCGAGCTGTTCGATGGTGAATTGGTCAAACGGCTTGTTGTCGTTGAAAGAGCGGATGACGTAGTCGCGGTACTGCCACATGGAACGGGCGGTGTCGGCGTGGTAGCCATCGGAATCCGCGTAGCGCGCGAGGTCGAGCCATTGGAGCGCGAGCTTCTCTCCGAAGGCAGACGATGCGAGCAGTCGATCCACAACCTTCTCGTAGGCGCCCGCTGATTTGTCGGCGAGGAACGCGTCCACTTCGGCGATCGTGGGCGGCAAACCGGTGAGATCGAGCGTGACGCGGCGAATGAGCGTTTGCTTTTCCGCTTCGGTCGATGGCTTCAATCCTTCCTTTTCCAGTCGTGCCAGGATGAAGCGGTCGATTTCGTTCCGCGGCCAGCTCTTGTTCTTCACTGCGGGAAGCGCCGGACGTTCCGGCGTGACGTAAGCCCAGTGCGGCTTGAACTCCGCGCCTTGAGCAATCCAGTTGCGCAACAGGTCGACCTGTTCCTTCGTGAGCTGCTTGCCGGTTTTCTTCGGCGGCATGCGGTCGTCGTCATCCGTCGTGGTGACGACTTTGAGAATATGGCTGCGGGCAATGTCACCCGGCACCACCGCACGTTCGCCCGACTCCAGCCTGGCCGTCGCATCGTCGCGCAGATCCAGACGCAGGCCGGCCTTGCGCTTGTTTTTGTCCGGCCCGTGGCAGGCGAAGCAGTTCTCGGAAAGAATGGGGCGGATGTCGCGGTTGAAATCGATGGGGCGCGTGCCTGCTGGGTTCAAGGGTTTTGTTTCGCCGGAGTTCGCGGCAAACAAAACCAGGATTAGGACAAGCCCCAGCTTGCCCGGCGACGGCAACGCAATTTGATTCCAGCTCATGTGATTGATGGCTAACTCGACGTTGGCCATCTCCTGCAAATTCAGCAAGCGGCATCCACGGGCGTTGTCGGGCGTATCTCAAGCTTTCCGGGGTGTCGGGTCCTGCTCGTGCTTTTGCTCTCGCTGCGGTGTGCCATGGGCCAGAGGTGTCTCGCACAATGTCGGCGGCTTGCAGCACGTTCCCATGCGCCTCTGTCAGACGGTCGTCGCAGTTCCTCATATGCGTTGCGAAGTCGAATCCGGGTTCTTATCGTCGCCGTCATGCTTTTCCATTCCCGGCGCGCGCGAACCCTGCACGGACTATTGCTGGCGTTCGCGGCTATTCAGGCTTCGGCTGCTCCGCTGGTGACATGGCAGACCGATTCCACCACGTTCGCGCTGGACGCCAGTGGCGCGCTCAGCGCCATCACTCGCCGCACCGATGGCCGCAATTACCTGGCGACCAATCAATCTGCGCCTCTTCTCAGCGTGAAGGTAGACCGGATCTTTCACACGCCGGACAGCGCGGCGTGGGACGGCTCCGCGAAGCAACTCACGCTGCGCTACACCAAGGCCGGAGTCACCGCTTCGATCAAAGCCGAGGCGAAGGCGAGCCACCTCACGCTGGAACTGGTCGCCGTGGCACCGGAGGGTCGCGCGGACCTCGCGCTCTGGGGACCGTATCCCACGACGATTCGGCAGACGGTCGGTGAAGTCGTCGGTGTGTCACGGGATGGGGAGTTTGCCCTCGGCTTGCAGGCGTTGAATCCAAAGACACTCGGTGGTTTCCCAGAAAATGACGAAGGCAGCGCGGACCGGCCCTACGCCGCCCGCCAGACCGCGTGGGGCAGCGTATTGCAGGCGTATTCCGTGGATCGCTCCAAGCCGCGCTCCATTGCGGTCTGGAACAAACGCGCGCCGAACATGCCGGTGCCGGCCATTCCAGGCGAGACGGTCGTGGGTTCCAAGATCGCGCTCTTTGGTTGTGCGGAGAATCACGCGCTCGAAACCATCGGAACGATCGAAGTGGCCGAGGGCTTGCCGCATCCGCTGATCGATGGCGTCTGGGCGAAGGTTTCGCCGCAGCGCGGGCGCTCGTATCTCATCGCAGATTTTTCCGAGGCCGACATCGACGAGATGCTCGGCTACGTAAAGCGTGCGGACCTGATGAGCCTTTATCACGGCAATCCGTTCAAGAGCTGGGGTCATTACGAGCCGAGCCCCAAGTTTTTTCCGGGCGGCGTCGCTGGGATGAAGACTTGCGCCACGAAAGCCAAGGCTCAGGGCATCCGCCTCGGCGTACACACGCTGTCCAATTTCATCAACACGCACGATCCCTACATCACGCCGGTCCCGGACCCGCGTCTGGCGAAAACCGGAACGAGCGCGCTCATTGAGGACATCGACGCCAGCACCACGACGATTTCCGTGGCGTCACCGGAATACTTCACCAACCGGCTCGGCAACGAGCTGAAGACCGTGGTCATCGGCCAGGAGTTGGTGCGCTATCGCTCCGTCTCCAGCGAAGCGCCGTGGAAGCTGTTCGACTGCCAACGCGGCTCCTATGGCACCACGGCAGCCGCGCATCCAAAAGGAGCCGGGGCCGGCAAGCTCATGGATCATTCCTACAAAGTCTTCTTCCCGAACCTCGAGTTGCAGCGCGAGATTGCCCGGAACCTTGCGCGTCGTTTCAACGAGACCGGGCTGAGTCACATGGATTTCGACGGGCATGAAGGCTGCCTCGCGCCCGGTGAAGGCACCTACGGAAACGAGTTGTTCGCGAAGGAATTTTACGACCACCTCGACCACACGGTCATCAACGGCACCAGCCCGCCGCTCTCGCACTTCTACTGGCACATCAACAGTTACTGCAACTGGGGCGAGCCGTGGTATGGCGGCTTCCGCGACAGCATGCAGGAATACCGCATCAACAATCAGGCCTTCTGCGAGCGCAACTTCATTCCGAAGATGCTTGGCTGGTATTTGCTCACGCCCACGACCTGCCTCTCGGACATGGAATGGATGCTGGCGCGCGCCGCCGGGTTCGACGCGGGATTCGCGCTCGCCACCAGCCCGAACGCGCTGCGCAAGAATCCGGAAAGCGGGAAGATCCTCGATGCCATTCGCGAATGGGAGAAGGCGCGGCGCGGCGGTGTGTTCACGACGGCGCAGCGCGAGGTATTGCGGAACCCGAAGCGCGAGTTTCATCTCGAACGCGTGGCAGACGGGGGCTGGGATCTGTTCCCGTTCCGCGACTCCGCCGAATTCACGCACGAACAAGTGACCCGTCAACCCGGCGAGCCAACCTCGGCCCAATGGGAGGTTGTAAATCCGGACCAGCGGCAGGAGCTGCAATTCAAACTGCGCGTCCTCGGCACCAATGGTTCAATTGCCAATCCGGTCTTCGAGACCGATCATGCCGCGAACCTGACCGTCCCCGTCGAAGTCAAAGCCGGCCAGACGCTGCTGGTTGAACGCGATGCCATCGCCCGCGTTTACGATGCGAAAGGGAATCAGGTAAAGTCCGTTGCGCTCACCACGAAGCTGCCGGTCGTGCAGGCCGGCAGGAACGCTGCGATGTTCGATTGCGAGTTCCGAGGCGATACGCCGCCCAGGGTCACGGTGACCTTCAAGACCATGGGCCAGCCGGCCCGGGTGCGTTGATCACTTCGAGCAACGCGTCCGAGTCCGCGCCTGATTCTGCTTTTCTTCGGACAGGCCTCGTCATAATGGCCAGTGCGTTGGCAGCGCTGCCGGGCGTCATCTCAACTGGCTCTTCATCGGCGGCGCCGCGGGATCGATCCCTGCACGTATCTGCGCGACGTCCTCACGTTCCCTTGTAATCCACGCAGACCCTGGAAAGTTACCTGCCGATCGCTGGACGAAGACCTCGGTGAACGGGGTCTTCTTCGACAACGTTGTGCTGGTCCGCCGCTACATCGGGCCGCACCGGGAAAGAACGAGGAATCGAATTTTGCAGGTATCTTTGGAAAGTAGTTTTCGATCATCGCCGGGCTGGCTTCACTTCAATCAGGCGCGCTGAGCGAGGGGGCATGGCATCCAAGCGGTATTCGCCGGCATGCACGCCCAGGTCTTCGGCGCTCCAGTAGTCGGTG
>CAMCCU010000211.1 GCA_945872975.1 Pedosphaera parvula Ellin514 | reverse complement strand
GACCATTCCCAGCCAGAGGTCCCTGCAAGGGCCGAACGCGCAGATGAACGGCACCTTCATCAGCTTCGATGGCGCGGGCGCCTCGCTGCATTATCTCGTCGGCATTCGCAACCGCGGCCACGGCAGCCGCACCGCGAATCCGCCGAACTACCACGTCGGCTTCCGCAGTGACGACGCTTGGAAGAAAGTCAGCGGCCTGAACCTCAACACACGTTTCACTCATCTTCAGCACCTTGGCAGCATTCTCGCCCGCAAGTCCGGCGTGGACGGCGCGGACTCCGTCGCTGCGCAAGTCCGCGTGAACAATCAGAACCGCGCCGTCAGCGGCTCGCCCATGTTTGGTGCCTACGCCGCGAACGAGGAGATCTCGAGCGATTGGGCGGCCAGTCATTTCCCGAACGACGGCAACGGAAACGTTTATCGTGTCGTCCGCGACATCGCGCCGCCCGACTTCACGTATCGTGGCGAGGATCAGAACGCCTACACGAACACCTACTTCAAGATGTCGAACGTGAGCGAAGACAACTGGACGGATATCGTCGGCATGCTCCGCGTGATGGGCATCAACAACGCCACGTCCTTCACCACGGAGAACGTCCGCTCGGTCGTGAACGTCGAGCAATGGATGCGGCACTTCGCGTTCATGAGCATCGTCAACAACCGCGAGTCGGGCCTGAACACCGGCTACAACGACGACTACTTCATGTATGCCGGCATCAACGATCCGCGCTTCATCTTCAGCTATTGGGATCTCGATACCATCCTCGGCGGCGGCGATACAGCTGGCTCCACCACCGACGACATCTACACCGCCACCGCTGGCAACGGCTCCGGCCTGGCCATGGATCGCTTCCTCCGCCATCCCGATTTCGAACCGATCTACTTTGAAACCATTCGCTCACTGCTCAACACCACCTTCGAACCGTCGAGCTTCAACGCGACCGTGGATTATCACCTCGGCGGCTACGTTCCCGCCGCCACCATCACCAGCATCAAGACGTGGCTGAACGCGCGCCGGACTCATCTCCTCTCCATTCTCCCCGCCGCTGGCATCACGAACGCCCCCGTCGCCACCATCACCGGCGCACCGCGTTCACCCACGCCGCTCACCGCTGCCACGCTGACCATCGGCGGCACGGATGTCGTCGCGTATCGACGCTCGGTCAATGGCGGTGCCTATGGCGTGGAAACTTCGGTGGCCACCGCCATCACATTGTCCAGCCTTGCCAACGGCACGAACACCATCGCCGTGATCGGCCGGCACTCGAACGGCACGTGGCAGGCGGAAAGCAACGCCACTGTGCGTTCATGGATCGTCAACACCGCCTGGCCCGCCGTGCGCTTGAACGAAATCCTCGCGCAGAACGACACCGCCGTGAATGTCTCCGGCACTTTCCCCGACCTCATCGAACTCTTCAACGAAGGCACCGCCACCGTCGATCTCTCCGGCCTCCGCCTCACTGACGATCCGGCGAGCCCGAACAAATTCACCTTCCCCGCCAGCACCACGCTCGCGGCAGGCGCGCGCCTCGTCGTCTATGCGAACAATCCCGACGCCACGCCCGGCTTCCACCTGGGCTTCTCGCTTGATGCGAATGGCGAGACGGTTCAACTCATTGACCGCGCCTCCAGCGGCAACGCCGTTCTCGATTCCATCACGTTCGGCCTCCAACTCGGCGACCGCTCCATCGGCCGCGTGAACGGTGGCGATTGGGTTCTCACGCAACCGACCTTCGGCGCGGCCAACGTCGCGCAAACTCTCGGCAGTCAGGCCACGCTCAAGCTTAACGAATGGCTCGCCTCCGGCATCACGCCCACGCCCGACGACTTTATTGAACTCTACAATCCCGATGCGTTGCCGGTGGCCCTCGGCGACCTTCACCTCACCGATCATCCCATCGGCGATCCGACCGCCAGCACCATCGCGCCCTTGAGCTTCATCGCGGGCCGCGGCTTCCGCGCCTTCATCGCCGACGCCAAGAAAACTCCCGCGAACCACGTCAACTTCAGCCTCGCGGTTGAGCAGGGCGAAATCGCGCTGCTCGATGCGAATCTCTCCGTCATCGACTGCGTCATCTACGCGCCGCAGCAGGCGGGCTTCTCCTCCGGCCGCTGCCCCGACGGCGGTCTCACGCAGAAGACGCTCACCGTCCCGACGCCCGGGTCGGGGAACGCCTGCCCGGCCGCGCCGCCCGCGCCCGTCACGGTGGGACTCATCGCGCTCACCAACATCTGGCGCTTCGAGGAATCGAACACCGACCTCGGCACCGCCTGGCTCGCCACGGCCTTTGATGACGCGGGCTGGTCGAACGGCCCGTCACTCCTCGGCTTCGACACCAACCTCACGCCACCCGAACCGATCCGCACGCCGCTGACGGTCGTCGCCAATAAGCTCACGTTCTATTTCCGCACACACTTCAATCTGCCCGCGAACATCAACGTCTCGGACCTCCAGGTCACCCACGCCATTGATGACGGCGCGGTCTTCTACCTCAACGGCGTCGAGGCAGGCCGTTTCAACATGCGCGCCGGCCCCGTGACCTTCACGTCGCAGGCGGCGAGTCCGCACGAAGCCACCACGCTCGAAATCATCGCCATCAGCAAGACCAGCCTCGTCGCCGGTGACAACATCCTCGCCGTCGAAGTGCATCAGTCCGGCCTCAACAGCTCCGACATCGTCTTCGGCCTGAAGCTCGACGCCATCATCGTCACCAACACTCCCGGACTCGCCGGCGTCGTGATCAACGAAGTCCTCGCCAACAACGCGAACCTCGCGGAAGCCGACGGCTCGAAGCCTGATTGGGTCGAGCTCTACAACCCGAGCGCCAGCGCCGTCGATCTCGCGGACATGAGCCTCACCGACGACACTCTCGTGCCGCGTCGCTGGGTCTTCCCGAACGGCTCCTTCATCTCCGCGCTCGGTCATCTCAAGGTGCGTCTTGATGGCGGCTCGCCCGCTTCGACCACGAACACCGGCTTCAGCCTCAAGGCCAGCGGCGGCGGCGTGTATCTCTACAACCGTCTCGCCGATGGCGGCGCTCCGGCCAGCTTCGTCACCTACGGTCTGCAAGCCGCCGACTTCTCCATCGGTCGCGTGCCCGACGGCAGCACGAACTGGGTTCTCACGCTCCCGACCTTCGGTAGCGCGAACCTCGTCGCGTCGCTCGGCAATCCGCTTCAATTGAAAGTCAATGAGTGGATGGCCGCCCCGTCGGCCGGCGATGACTGGATCGAGATCTACAACCCGAACGCGCAGCCCGTTGAACTCACCGGCCTGTGGCTGAGTGACACCCTGGCGAACTCGAAGAAGTATCAGATCCCTGTCCGATCCTTCATCGGCGCGGGATCGGAAGGCTTCCTCCGCTTCTGGGCCGCCAACGGCGCGGACGCGGACTTCACCGGCTTCAGCCTGAACGCCACCGCCGAGGATGTCGTCATCTCGACCGCCGCCGGCACGGTGATCAACGGCCAGCATTACCTCGCGCAATTCACCGGCATCTCCGAAGGCCGCCTCCCCGATGGCGCGACGAACATCGTCAAGTTTGCGACCACTCCCACACCTGGTAACGCGAACTTTCTCCCGCTCACCAGCGTCGTCATCAACGAAATCCTGAGCCACACCGACGCGCCGCTCGAAGATGCCGTTGAGATTTTCAACACGACCGGCGACGACATCAACATCGGCGGCTGGTACCTCAGCGATTCGCAGGACAATCTCTTTAAGTTCCGCATCGCGCCCGGCACGATTGTTCCCGCCGGCGGCTTCAAGGTGTTCTACGAATACCAATTCAACAGCGACAATCCGGTGACGCCGTTTTCGTTCAGCTCCGCGAAGGGCGACGAGGTGTATCTCTCGCAATCCACCGCGCCCGGCACCGTCACGGGCTACCGGGCTTTCGCCGGGTTTGACGCGTCGGAGAACGGTGTTTCCTTCGGACGTTACCAGACCAGCGTGGGCGTGGACTTCACGGCCATGAGCGCGCGCACCTTCGGCGTGGACAATCCGGCGACGACGAACCAGTTCCGCACCGGCACGGGCCAGGCGAACGCTTATCCGAAGATCGGCCCCGTGGTCATCAACGAGATCATGTACAACCAGGCCGGCACGAACGACGCGCTGGAATTCGTCGAGTTGCATAACATCCTCGGCACGCCGCAGCCGCTCTTCGATTCGACGAACCCCGCGAACACCTGGCGCATGCGCAAGGGCATCGACTTCAACTTCCCGACCAACGTCACGATTCCGGGCGGCGGCTTCGTCGTGCTGGTGAATTTTAGTCCGCAGACGGACACCATCGCGCTCGACTCCTTCCGCGCCGCCTACGGCACGAACATGACGCTCTTCGGCCCCTACAGCGGCAAACTGGACAACGGCGGCGAGGCCATCGAACTCCAGAAGCCTGACGCGCCGCAGACCGTTCCCGGCCCGGACTTCGGCTTCGTGCCGCGCATCGTGGTGGATCGCGTGGTCTATTCCGACACTGCTCCGTGGCCGCTTTCGCCCGACGGACTCGGTGATGCGCTCAAGCGCGTGACCGCCTCGCTCTACGGCAACGATCCTGTGAACTGGGTCGGTGGCGCTCCCGCGCCCGGTGCTGCGAATGCCGCCGCTTCCGGCACGAACACGCCGCCCGTCCTCGCCGCCATCGGCAACAGGACCGCAACCGAGGGCGTCCTGCTCTCCTTCACCGCGACGGCCACCGACACGAACAACCCCGCGCAGACGTTGACCTTCTCGCTCGACGCTGGCTTCCCCTCCGGCGCGAGCATCACGCCGAGTGGCGCGTTCACCTGGGCGCCTAGCGAAGCCCAAGGGCCGGGTACCTATCCGATCACCATTCGCGTAACCGACAGTGGCTCGCCTCTGTTGACTGATTCGGAAACGATCTCCATCACCGTCAACGAAACCAACAACGCGCCGGTGTTGAATCCCATTGGCAACAAGTCCGGCGTGGAAGGTTCGCTCATTACCTTTACCGCCACTGCAACGGACTCCGATGTCCCGGCGCAAGCGCTGACCTTCACCCTCGACGCCGGTGCTCCTGCTGGTGCGAGCCTGACGACGGCGGGCGTCTTCGCCTGGACAACCGGTGAACTCGACGGCCCTGGCGTTTACTCCGTTACCGTCCGCGTCACCGACAACGGCACTCCAAATCGGAGCACGACGGAGACGATTCAGATCAACGTCACCGAGGCGAACGTCGCGCCCGTGCTCGCCGCCATCGGCAACACGACGGTGAACGAAGGTTCGCTTCTCACCTTTACCGCGACGGCGACGGACGGTGACCAGCCCGCGCAAACTCTCACCTTCACGCTCGATGCCGGCGCTCCCGCTGGCGCGAGCATCACCACGGCAGGCGTCTTCACCTGGACGCCGACCGAAGCGCAAGGCCCGGCCACGAACACCGCGACAATCCGCGTCACGGACAACAGTTCGCCTGCGCTGAATGACTTCGAGACGATTCAGATCAACGTCAGCGAAGTGAACCTCGCTCCGGTCCTCACCGCCATCGGTAACAAGACCGTGATTGGCGGAAACCTTCTTGCGTTCACTGCGACGGCGACCGACGAGGATCGCCCGACGAACACGCTGACCTTCACTCTCGACGCCGGCGCTCCCAGCGGCGCGAGCATCACCACGGCGGGCGTCTTCAACTGGACGCCAACTCCGGCGCAGGCTCCGAGCACGAATGCTGTCACCGTCCGCGTGACGGACAACGGTTCACCGGCACTCAATAGCTCCGAGACCATCAGCATCGTTGTGAGCCAGGACACCACGCCGATCCAGGCCGTGCTCCTGCCCTTCGGCAGCCAGTGGCGCTACAACACGAATGGCGCGAACCTGCTCACCGCATGGAAGGAAACCGGCTATGACGATTCCGTGTGGCCGCTGGGCAACGGCGCGTTCCACAACGAAACCGGCTCCGTGGTTCCCGTGCCGACGAACACCTTTCTCCCGCTCACCGGCGTGACCGGTCAACGCGTCACGAACTATTATTTCCGCACCAAGTTCAACCTCCCCGCCGATGCCGCCGGCGTCACGCTCTCCGCCAACATGGCGCTGGACGACGGCGCTGTCCTCTACATCAATGGCGTCGAGGTGCAGCGCATCAACATGGCCGCAGGCACCGTCCTCGCGACGACTTTCGCTGCGAGTTCATGGGAAGCCAACGTGCTCTTCAACACCAACGTCTCCGCTGCACCGCTCGTCGCCGGTGAAAACACGCTCGCCGTCGAGGTGCACCAGCAAAGCCCGACCAGCAGCGATGTCGTCTTTGATCTCCGGTTAAACGCCATCATCCCGAGCCAGTCGCCCGTCGCCATCACGCAGCAGCCCGTGAGCGTCGCCGTCACTTCGGGTTCGCCCGCGACGTTCAGCGTAGGCACCGCTGGCAGCTATCCGTTCTACCAATGGTTCAAGGACGGCTCGCCCATCGCTGGTGCTCGCAGCGCGACGCACACGATTCCCGGCGCGCAGGCCGCTGATGCCGGTCAGTACTCCGTTCACGTCAGCAACCTCGTCAGCCGCTTGACCAGCGCCAGCGCCACGCTCACCGTCAACGCCGCCGTCCCACGGCCCCAGATCACGAGCATCACCAACAACGCGGGCACGATTACCATTCAGTGGTCCTCAGTCCCGACCCACACCTACCGGGTGGAATACAAGGGCGACCTTAACGCCGCGACGTGGACCCAGGTCGGCGGCATCATCACCGCGACCGGCACCACCTCCTCCATCACCGACACCATCGCCGCAGACGTGCGACGCTTCTATCGCGTGGTTCTGACGAACTGACAGCCTTGCCAGAGGCAGAACACCTTACCGGGCATCGGCTGATTGCTCCGGCGGTTTTTCCTTGGGCGGCACCGGTGCCTCGGGCTTCGACGGCTCGGCGGGCGTCGGCTCCGTAACAACTGGAGGCGCGGTTGGGTCGGGCGGGGTTGGTGTCTTGTTCGTCTCCACCGTCGCTCCGGCAGCCAGCGGCAGGTTCGTCTCGTCCGATGGGACCTCCGATGGCTCCCTCGCGCTTGTTCGGAAATCGGCGGGCTTCGGCGACGTTTTACGCCCCGCCCACTCGTCGCGAAAATACCAGCCAAGCGTTCCAATGACTGCGGCGCCTGCTGCGGCCGCGAGCCATCGATTCGTCGCTGAGGCCGTCCTTGCAGTCCGTGCAGGGGCCGTTCGTTCGGGCGCAACCGGTGCTGCTGCTGAAGCGGCGGCTTCGGGCGATTGCTTGGGGCTTGGTTTGCCTTGTGGCTGCGGCTTCCCGTTGCGAAGGCATTCCTTCCACGCGTCGATGCGATGCGTCAAGCCGAGCGCCTCGATGTGGAACAGGTCCAGCGTGGATGGACTGCCGGAATCCTTGGAGCCGTGCAGCTCATGCTCCAGAGCGTTGGCGATGTGAACCGCAGTCAATGCAGTAAACTCCTTGCTGGCCGAGCGGCCCGGCTGATGATGCCAGGCGGTGGCTTCGAGCAACCCCATCGGCATGCCCCAGCGGCCCAGGATGAACGCGCCCAACTCCGCGTGGCTCACCCCGAACTCCTTCACCTCGGCCTCCCAGAGCGGTTGATGCAAATCACGCGCAGCCTTCTGCACCGTGTTGTATTGCGCTTCAAAATTGTTCGCGAGAACGAGCTTGCCGATGTCGTGTAACAGCCCGGCGGTGTAAGCCTCGGCCGCGCGCTCCGGGCTGCCAGTTTCCATCTGGGTGATCAATCGAGCGCCAGCCGCCACGGCGGTGCTGTGCTGCCAGATCTGGCTGATGGAAAAATAAAGCGGCTTGATGTGATCGTGCTGCAGGAACACGTGGATGCCGATAACGAGCGACTTGACCGCCTCATGGCCCAGGAGGTTCACCACCTCTGCGAGGTCCGTGATCTGCCGGGGAAGTCCGTATAAGCCGGAGTTGATCACCTGCAACAGGCGCGTGGTCATCGCCAGGTCTTTGGCCAGAATTTCCGCCACCGTTTGCGCCGAGTAATCCGGCGACTTCAGTTCCGCCATGACCTTGTAGTAAAGGGAAGGCATGGGAGGAAACACCTTGATGCTGGCCGCCAGGGTGAGGAGCACTTCGTTGGGCAGCGACCCGCTCAGCAACAGGGCGCTCTCGATCGTTCCGGCAAGAACGGCGGGAGTGACCGGCTTCGCCAGGAACTGGTGCGTCGCCAGCACGACGCGCAGCACATCTTCACGCTCCTCCGAATCAGCCACGATGAGCCGCGCAACTTTCGGGTGATGTTTCGCCGCCCAGTTCAGCAGCTTCGCGCTCGACTTGTCCTCATGATGGGCGACCACAATCGCATCGAAAGTATCAGGCTCAAGCGCAGCGACAGCTTCGTCAAAGGTGCTGGTCATGCACTTCTCCCAGCCTTCTTCGTCGGCACAAAGCTCGGTCCGGATGGCCTCCCTCTCCACGGCGTCGCTGGCAAAGAACAGGATTCGTTTGGACATGAAAATAATGGCTGTCTGCAAGCCGGGATCGCTGGTCGTGACGAAAACCAGGGAACATTTCCAAACTGGTCTCCACGCGAAACATCGCCAGGCAATTTGTGTGGAAGAATTTTGATCACCTCGCCAAACAGTGTCGAGAACAGATGCGCAGATGGGTTTACCAGAGTGAGCGCATCTTTTAATCGCGGTTGATGAGAGGTGGTCCACCCTCACCCCAGCCCTCTCCCCCAGGCTTATCATTGCGCACATATTTACCTTTGGTTCTTGGCATGACAGAGACGCCACATGGCCGTCAGATCATGGAGTCGATGCAGGCCGCGCCACAAGGTCAGCGGGCCGGGTTCGCCGTCGCT
>CAMCCU010000210.1 GCA_945872975.1 Pedosphaera parvula Ellin514 | reverse complement strand
GCATCTTCGAGAGCACGCGCTACGCGTTCCCCGGTTCTGAGCAGAAGCAAAAATCCCGTGCGCTGGTTCCGCTGCTGCCGCCGGAGGAGTCGCAGCCCAGGTGGCGCGAGTTCGACACACATGTCGCGACGCTGGCGCGGAATCTGGATCGACAAAAGCAATCGCCGCCCGCCGCCACGTTGCGTTCGCTGGATGACATGGATGGTGATTTCGAGATGCAGGCTCCGGCGGCCGGCGGCAGCAACGGCGTGCTCGTGCCGCCGTGGGTTTATGATGGGCCGATTGCCGTGACGACGGATGCGCAGAGTCCGTTCAAGAATCTTTACGCGCTCGGCAGAGTCGGCGCGAGCGTGCCGGCGGGCACGAATGCGTATCGCATCGCGCAGGCGGTGTATCCGGTGCATGCGCGGAACTCCCCCGGCATGCTTCATGTGAATCTCGATTTTCGTGTTATCGCCAACAAGTCGTCTGCGGGCGGAAGTCATCGTTTCTGGATCGGTGCCCGGCCTTCGTCGCCGGCTGTGGAAGTATTGATCGATTCCGACACCATCGCCCTGCGTTCTGGTGATCGCGTCGAAACTATCCGCTCCCTGAGATCAAATCAGTGGCACAATCTGCAACTGACGCTGGATCTGAAGTCCGGCACGGTCTCTGGAAGCGTGGGGCAGCCCGACGACGTCGTCACGATTCCCAGCCGGCATCTTGCCAAGGCGTGGAATGGCACGATTGATTTTGTGGCGATCGATTCTCCAGGGAGCGTGGCCGTCCCTGGTATCGTCATCGATAATCTCGGTGTTCAGGACCAGCCCGTCGCGCCGGTCTCCCGCGACCTGCCGGCGGTGGCTTCCGCCTCCAGCGAGCCTGACCCTTCCGCGCTCACCGCCCAGATGCAGAATCTCGCCGGCATCGATGGCGACTTCGAGTTGCAGACGGACGGCCAGCCGCCCACGACGCCGTGGGGGCCGGGGCCGAACAGCGTCGTGAAGATTCGGGCTGCATCGCAAAGTCCGTTTCGCAACTGTTTCACCGCAGGCAAACTCGGCGTTCACCTGCCGAACAGCGGAGCCTACAACGGATTTGGCCAGACGCTGACGAACCGTTGGAAAGCCAGCCAGACGGAGCGGCTGTTCGCGAGTTTCGATTTCCGATGCGCAAGCGTCGAGAAGGGCGGCGACGGTTCGTGGCGATTCTATCTCGGGCACGGGCCGGGCAGTTCGGCGGCGATTGAGCTATTTTTCAACGGCCGCGAGTTCTTCCGTCGCAGCGCCGACAAACATGAAATGGTCCAGCCGTTGCGCGTCAGCGAGTGGTATCAAGTGCAGCTCACGTTGAATTTGAAGGAGAAGAGTTACACCGGCTCCATCGCCTCGACGACAAATCGCACCGAGTTTACCGGCCAGCTCGCGAGCGGCTGGGATGGAAGCATTGATTACACGTTCATCGACAGCTACGGGCATTTGGGCGGCGTGAAGCCGGCGCTGGATGCGGATAATTTCGTGATCAGGGAAACGTCGCTTCCGCCGTTGGATTCAAAGCCAGCGCAGTTCGTCGAAGGTGAGCTGGATTCCCGCCGGGCGAAGGTTGGCGAGTTGCGCCGCCAACTCGCCGAGCTCGCCGCTGGCAGCGGGAAGTCGAGGCAGGAACTTCAATCGTTGCTCGTCGAGGGACCGGTCGAGCTCGCCTATGCGGTCAGCGAAGGGACGCCACGTAACTCCCGGATTCAACTGCGGGGCGAGCCGGATAAACTGGGGGATGAAGTGCCGCGCGGCTTCCTTGAAGTTCTGGGTGGAGGCAAGCTTCCGAATGGAACTTCTGGCAGCGGCCGCCTCGAACTGGCGGAGTGGCTCACGCGGCCTGAGAATCCGCTCACGGCCCGCGTGATGGTGAATCGCCTCTGGCAATATCACTTTGGCCAGGGCCTGGTGAAAACTCCCAACGACTTCGGTGCGCGCGGCCAGCCGCCGACGCATCCTGAGTTGCTCGATTATCTGGCGACGCAATTCATCGAGCGCGGCTGGTCCATCAAGGCGATGCATCGGTTGATCATGCTCAGCGCGACGTATCAGCAGGCCGCAGCAGGAGACAGGAGACAGGAGTCAGGGGACAGGAATCACGGATTGTCTGACTCACGAATCCTGATTCCTGACTCCTTCTCTCTCTTCCCGCGCCGTCGCCTCAGTGCCGAGGAGACACGCGATTCCATTCTGCTGGTCAGCGGCGAACTCGATCCGACGCCCGGCCGAGGGCATCCGTTCCCGGCACCGACTGGCTGGGGCTACTCGCAACACGGACCGTTCAGCGCGGTCTATGACCACAACCAGCGCAGCGTGTATCTGATGGCCCAACGGATTAAGCGTCACCCGTTCCTCACGCTCTTCGACGGGGCCGATCCGAATGCCAGCACTGCGGAACGCCGCGCGACCACCGTTCCAACTCAGGCTCTCTTCTTCCTCAACGATCCGTTTGTTCACACCAAGTCGGAGAAGTTCGCCGAGCGCGTGGCGCGGCTCAGCACAGATGAGGCACAGCGTATCGAAGCCGCCTATCGTCTCGCGCTCGGGCGCTCTCCCACCGAAGCCGAACGCGCCGAGGCGATGGAATTCCTTGCTGCCTATCGATCCGAACTCGCGCCTATGAAGAAGGAGAAAATCGAGACTGCTGCGCTCGCGGCCTTTGCCCGGGTGCTCATTGGCAGCAACGAATTTCTTACGGTCGATTGAGTTCCGCATGAAAACCAACTTTGTATCCCCATTTTCCCGGCGAAACTTTCTGCGCTCGATGGTTGGAAGTTCCGTGCTGTTCCCGGGACTGCTCTCGCAACTGCTCGCCGAGGACGCGGCACGTTCCGGCCCCGTTGACCCGCTGCTGCCGCGCGCACCTCATTTCCCGCCCAAGGCGAAGCGCGTCATCTTCCTCTACATGAGCGGCGGCGTGTCTCATGTCGATTCGTGGGATCATAAGCCGAAGCTCTTCGCGGATGCGGGCAAGACGGTGTCCGTGGGCGAATTCCAGGGACGCAAGGGTGATTTCAAGATGTTTGCCAAGCGGCCGCAGTGGGACTTCGCGCGCCATGGCCAGTGCGGCACGGAGGTCAGCTCGCTCTTTCCCCACATGGCTGGGTGCGTGGATGACTTGTGCGTCATCCGCTCGATGAAGTCGGATCACACCAACCATTACGAGGCGACGCTTGGCATTCACACCGGCTCGTTCACTTTCGCGCGGCCCAGCATCGGCTCGTGGGTCAGCTACGGGCTGGGCAGCGAGAACCGCAATCTGCCGTCGTTCGTCGTCATCGCGCCGAAGACGCCGTATGCGGGCGGCCAGGTGTGGGCCAGCGACTTCCTGCCCGGCGCGCATCAGGGCACGCTCGTGCTTCCGGGAGCCGAACCTGTCGCGAACATCCAACGCCGCGTCGCCTCCAGTCGCTTGCAGGAACTGGAGCTTGCCGCGATGGCGAAGATGAACCAGCGCCATCTCGCCACGCGCGCGGAAGATCCGTTGCTCAGCGCGCGCATCAAGTCCTTCGAGACGGCGTTCGGAATGCAGGCCGAGATGCCCGAGGTGTTCGACCTCTCCAAGGAGAGCGATGCGACTCTAAAGCTTTACGGATTGGAACGTGGCAGCACGAAGGGTTTCGCCTGGCAATGCCTCGTCGCGCGACGACTGGCGGAGCGCGGTGTGCGTTTCGTGGAGCTGATTGATGTCGGCTCATCCGACAATTGGGATGCGCATGGCGACATGCTCACTCACACGCCGCTGGCGAAGAACGTCGATCAGGCCATTGCCGGCCTGCTGCGCGATTTGAAGTCACGCGGGATGCTCGACGACACATTGGTCGTGTGGACTACTGAGTTCGGTCGCACGCCGTTCAACAACGCCGCTGATGCGAAGGGCCGCGAGCATCATCACTGGGTGTTCTCCTCCTGGCTGGCCGGCGCAGGAGTGAAGCCGGGGACCGTTTACGGCGAGTCCGACGATTACGGCATCAACGTCGCGAAGAATCCCGTTCACGTGCATGACTTCCATGCCACGATCCTTCATCTGATGGGCCTCGACCACGAGCGATTGACCTATCGTCACACGGGACGCGACTACCGGCTCACGGATGTGGCGGGCGATGTGGTGAAGGGAATTCTGTCGTGACGATGGTTCGACGATGGTTGTTGGTCGCGTTGCTGTCGTTCGGCGGAGTCGGCGTCCATGCTGAACAGGTCCGGTCGCCAGCGACAAATCACTGGGCGTTTCAGCCGGTCAAAGCCGTCCCGCTACCAAAGGTGGGTAACGAGCGCTGGGCGCGTTCGCCGGTTGACCGTTTTATTCTTTCGCGGCTCGAGGCGGATAAGCTCTCTCCGTCGCCGATGGCGGATCGGCGAACGTTGGTTCGGCGTGCAACATTCGACTTGATTGGATTGCCGCCAACTCCGGAAGAGGTCGCGGAGTTTGTTCGCGATCCGCAGACGGCCGAGAAGGCATTCGCGGCGCTCGTGGAACGGCTGCTCGCCTCGCCTCGTTACGGCGAGCGCTGGGGACGACACTGGCTGGATGTCGCGCGCTATGCGGACAACAAGGGCTACGTGTTCTTCGAGGAGAAGACGTATCCGTGGGCGTGGACGTATCGTGACTACGTGGTGCGCGCGTTCAACGACGACAAGCCGTTCGATCAGTTCGTGCGCGAGCAACTGGCCGCCGATCAATTTGGTGGAGATCGGCAGGCGTTGACGGCGCTGGGATTCATCACCGTCGGGGATCATTTCGTGAACAATACTCATGACGTTCTCGATGATCGCATTGATGTGGTGACGCGTGGGTTGATGGGGTTGACGGTCGCGTGCGCGCGGTGTCACGACCATAAGTTCGACCCGCTGACGATGGCAGATTACTACGCGCTCTACGGCGTCTTCCGCAGCAGCACGGAGCCGATGATTCCGCCGGCTGCGGCTGAGCCGGCGCTGAACGAGGCTTATGAGGAGTTCGAACTCGTGTTGCTCGACAAACAACGCAAGCTTCGTGAGTTCGTGGAGGGCAAGCACCGTGAAATCGTTCACGGCGGTCGCACGCGCGTCGCGGAATATCTCATGGCGGTCTATGCGCAGCGCAACCAGCCGGCGACCGAGAGCTTCATGCTCCTTGCGGACAAGGGCGACGTGAATCCTGCTGTCATCTCGCGCTGGCGGGCCTTCATCGACCGGGAGGGAGCAACGAATTCAATTTGGGCGCCGTGGCATTCCTACGCGGCGTTGGATGAGACGAACTTCGCGTCGCTCGCAACGGCGGTGCATGGGCAACTGGTGGAGAACGCCGGCTTGAATCCGATCGTGCGCGACGTCGTGGTGAATCCCGGTGCCCCCAAGTCGATGCAGGAAGTGGCCGGACGCTACGGGCAGATGTTCACGAATTCGGAACTCAGCTTCGTTGCGGCGACGGCGACGAAAGCTGATAAGGAGCTGCGCGAGGTTCTCCATGGCGCGGATGCGCCGCCGAACATTCCTGCGCAGACGGACTGGGGATTCCTCTCCTTGCTGCCGGACCGGGCGAGCCAGGGCGAGTTTCAAAAGTTGGTCACGGATCTGGAGCAGTGGTTGATGCGCGGTCCGGAAGCGCCGCCGCGCGCGATGGTCTTGCAGGATCTGCCGGTTCCATTTGAACCGCGGATCTTTGCGCGCGGGAATCCGAACCGGGCCACGGTCCAGGTGACCCGACGTTTCTTGTCTATCCTAGATCCTCACGAGAAACCGTTTCGCCAGGGGAGTGGACGTGGCGAACTGGCGGCGGCGATCACCGACGCCAAGAATCCGCTGACCGCCCGGGTGTTCGTGAACCGGGTTTGGTTGCATCATTTCGGAGCGGGGATGGTGACGACGGCGAGTGACTTCGGGCTGCGCGGAGAGCGACCGTCGCATCCCGAGTTGCTCGACTGGCTCGCCGGTGAGTTCGTGCGCGGTGGTTGGAGGGTGAAGGAACTTCATCGGCTCATCATGAACTCGGCGGTGTATCAGCAGGTGTCGGTGAACATGGGAGAGTCACGGGCGCAGCAGGTGGACCCGGAGAATCGATTGCTGTGGCGGATGAACCCGCGCCGACATGATTTCGAGACGCTGCGGGATGCGTTGCTGGCCGTGTCCGGTCGTCTCGACGCGAAGAGCGGGGGGCCGCCGGTGAGCTCTTCGACACCGCGCCGGACGATTTACACCTTCGTCGATCGACTGGATTTGCCTCCGGTGTTTTCCACCTTTGATTTCCCGAGTCCCTCCGCCAGTTGTCCGCAGCGCGCACAAACGACCGTCGCTCCGCAGGCGCTTTACCTGATGAATAATGAGTTTGCCTCCGAGTCGGCTGCGGCGACGCTTCGCCGGAACGACATTGCCCGGTGTGAATCTCTTGAGCAAAAGATTGGGCGGCTCTACCAGGTCATGCTTGGTCGCGAAGTTGTCGAGAGGGACTTGCGACGTGCTCGGGAATTTCTTGGAATGAATCCCGATGAGAAGGCCTGGCGACAGTTCGTTCAGGCTTTGCTTCTGACTAACGAATTTGCTTTTGTCGATTGAACCATGATGAATGAACACTTCCCAACGCAGCTGCCCCTGTCACGCCGCGAGATGTTGCGTCGCTGCGGCACGGGCTTCGGCATGATGGCGCTGGGATCGTTGATGGATGGCTCCGGGCTGCTGACGCCGTCCATCAAAGCGGCGGGGCAGGTTGCGCTCCCGCTCGCGCCGCGGTCGCCACACTTTGCGCCGAAGGCGAAGCGAGTCGTGCATCTGTTCATGAACGGCGGACCGTCGCAGGTGGACACCTTTGATCCGAAGCCGGCGCTCGATCGTTTCCACGGAAAGCCGCTTCCGCTGAACAATCTCCGGACCGAGCGGAAGACGGGCGCGGCGATGCGGTCGCCTTTCAAGTTCAAGCGTCATGGCCAGTCCGGGATCGAAGTGAGCGAGCTTTTCGAGAAGACGGCGGCGCACATTGACAGCATGGCGGTGATTCGCTCGATGCAGGCCGAGGTGCCGAATCATGAGCCGTCGCTCATGCTGATGAACTGCGGCGATTCGCGCCTGCCTCGACCGAGCATGGGCTCCTGGATCAATTACGGGCTGGGCACGGAGAATCAAAACCTCCCCGGCTTCATCGTGCTGTGTCCGGGCGGCTATCCCATCGTCTCCACCCAGAACTGGCGTTCGTCGTTCCTGCCCGGCGCGTTTCAGGGCACCTACATCGATTCACAGCACACGGACATCGAGAAGCTGATCGCGAACATTCGCAACAAACAGCTCGCGCCGACGGAGCAGCGTCGGCAGCTCGACCTCGTGCGCGCCTTGAATGAAGACCACGCCGCAGCGCGCGGTCACGCAGCGTTGGACGCGCGCATCGCCACGTTCGAGCTCGCCTACCGCATGCAGTCCGAGGCGAGCGATGCTTTCGACATCGCCAACGAGCCGGCTTACGTGCGGGAAGCGTATGGCAGCGGAACGCACGGGCGGCAGCTTCTCATCACTCGACGGCTGCTCGAACGCGGCGTGCGATTTGTGCAGGTCTGGTCTGGCGCAGGCCAGCCCTGGGACAATCACGACAGCCTCGAAGCGGAGCATCGTAAACTGGCGTCCGGCTGGGACCAGCCCATCGCGGCGTTCCTCGCGGATTTGAAACAGCGGGGGCTCTTCGATGACACACTCGTGCTCTGGGGCGGCGAGTTCGGTCGCACACCCGTGGCGGAATTGCCCGCGCTCAACGGTCGCGATCACAATCACTACGGTTTCTCCGTCTGGCTCGCGGGCGGCGGCGTGAAGGGCGGGACGGTCTATGGCGCGACGGATGAGTTTGGTTTCCGCGCGACCGAGAATCCGGTTCATGTCCACGACCTGCACGCCACGATGCTTCACCTGCTTGGCCTCGACCACGAGCGCCTCACCTATCGCTATGCCGGTCGCGATTTCCGCCTGACCGATGTCGCCGGGCACGTGGTGAAAGAGCTTCTGGCTTGATCGGTTGGTCGTGCTGCCAGTGAGCCGTGTGACTGACTCCTCTCAAATGCGTGACGTTCGCGAACCGCGAGCGTCGCTGGATTCTATTCCCGTGTGGAAGCCCGTAATCTTCGGCGCGATGGCGGGCGGAATGGCGTGGGGCATTCGCGGCCAGTATGGCCACGAGACCGGGGCGATGATGGCGGGCTTGGCGGTGGGATTGGTGCTGGCGCTCTTGTTCTGTCCGCGTGCAGATGCGCAAACGATCGCGCGCGCCGTGGCGTGGTGTACGGTTGCGATGGGATTGGGCGGTTCGATGACTTATGGGCAAACCGTCGGGCTCACCCATGACGCGGAGCTGGTCGGGAACTGGGCGGCGTTGCGCTGGGGAATGCTCGGGCTGGCGATCAAGGGTGGACTGTGGATCGGGTTCGGTGGTGTGTTTCTCGGCATGGGCTTGAGCGGTGTTCGGTATCGAGCGCGCGAGCTGCTGTTCGTGTGGCTGGGAGTGTTGGGATTGTGCGCGTTCGGGATCTGGCTGTTCAACGAGCCGTTCGATCCCGCCAACAGGATTCTTCCCGGAATTTATTTCTCGGACGACTGGCGATGGGAGCCGGGGGCTACGCTGAAGCCGCGTCGCGAATTGTGGGGAGGATTCCTGTTCGCGCTTGGAGGATTGCTGACCTACGTCGGGCGCTGGCGTCGTGATGGATTGGCCTGGCGGATGGGCCTCTGGGGCGTGCTCGGCGGCGCGCTGGGGTTTCCGCTCGGCCAATGCTGGCAGGCGTTTCACGCGTGGAACCTGGAGTTCTTCCGGAGCGGTTCATGGGCGCAGATCGATCCGTTGATCAACTGGTGGAA
>CAMCCU010000209.1 GCA_945872975.1 Pedosphaera parvula Ellin514 | reverse complement strand
CTATGTGCAGCGCAACCTGCCGTTCACCAATTACAGCACCTACACCAATGGCGGTTCCAGTTTGTATCCGTACTCCGGCGAGCAGTTGGGGACGTTGGGAGAATACATCTGCATCGGCACGAACACGACGCCCGTGGCGCTGGCTCCCGGCCGCTGGTACGTGGTGGCCGTAAACCGTGAGGTGGTTTCGGTGGATTACTGCCTGCGTGCGTCCTTCGTCTCCTCGCAGAACCTGGTTCAGATCGGCAACGGCGAGACCTTCTGCCGCACTCTTGGCATCGCCAATGGCGGGCCGATCTCCGGTCAGGATTACTACGTGTTCCGCGTCGCCACCAACGTCGTGCAGGCGACCTTCGAAACTCTTTCGTCGAGCGGCAACGTGGATCTTTTCCTCACCAGAAACCTGTGCCTGACCAACTTCAGCACCTACAACGCCGCGCTCGCGCCGTATCCCTACTACAGCACGAACCTCGGCACGCAGCAGGATCTCATCTGCCTCGGCACGAACACCACACCTGTGAACCTGGGTCCGGGCGATTGGTATCTCACCGTGGTCAACCGGGAACCCCTGACGCCCGTGGACTATTGCGTCCGCTCCACGCAGTTGGTCTCGACCAACTTCATCCGCGTCACGAACAGCGGTGCCATCTGCAACGTGGCGGGTGTGGGAACAAATGACGGCACCGCCGCCACCGGCATCGATTACTACATCATCGACGTCAGCAGCAGTCCGGTGCTGATGAACTTCCAGACCTACAACGCCAGCGGTAACGTGGACCTCTACGTCACGCGCGATCCATGCCTGCCGAACTTCGCGGCGTTCGATGCCGCCACCACGGACTATCCGTACTCCAGCACGCTGCCGGGCACTGCCGCGGAATGCCTGAGCGTCACCAGCACCTCCGTGCCGCAGGTGCTGACGAACGGTGAATGGTATGTGGCCGTGGTGAACCGCTCTGCCACGCCGGTGAGCTACTGCTTCCTCGCCACGCCGTTTGCAACCGACCCTGCCACGCCCTTGACCAACCGCGCTCCGCTTTGTGCCCAGACTGTCACCAACGGCAGCGACACGAACCTCGTCGGCGCGAATTACTACGCCTTCGACGTGCCCACCAACGCGCTGCAAGTGACGTTCGAGGTCTATGGCGCGAGCGGCAATGTGGACCTCTACGTGAGCGACGGCTTCTGCTTCGAGAACCGCGACACTTTCTCTCTCGCCACCACGAACGCCGCCTACTTCAGCACGAATCTCGGCGTGACCAGCGAGAGCATTCTCGTTGCAGGTTCATCCTCGCCCGCGCCGCTTGTGACCGGCCCTTGGTATCTCGCCGTGGTGAATCGTGAGCCTTCACCGGTCGCCGTAGATTATTGCGTCAAGGTGACCGCGCTTCTGACCACGGATGTCGTCGGGCTCACCAATGGCATTGGTTACACGCCGTCCAGCGCGCTGGCTCCGCGCAACGTCGCGTTCTACCACTACAAGATTTCGCCAAACGCGGTGCAGGCGACCTTCCAGATTATCAATGCCGACGGCGACGTGGACCTCTACGTCGAGCGCGGCTTCAGTCCGGCGGACATTTATTCGTCCAGCTACGCCAGCACCAACGCTGGCATGATCGAGGAACGGGTCACCGTTTCGACCAGCTCCCCTGTGCCGCTCACGCCGGTCGAGTGGTTCCTCGCGGTGACGAACTCTGATGCCTCCGCCGTGAACTACACCGTGCGTGTCACCGAGGTGCTCGATACCGGAGTCATTCGCCTCCTCAACGCTCTTCCTTACACGAACACCGTCGCCGCCCTCGGTTCCCTCACCGGGTTGCCGGCGAACTATTACGTCTTCACCGTCTCGAACGACGCCGTGCGCGCGCAGTTCGAAGTGCTGGCTCCGAGCGGCGACGTGACCCTGGTCGCGCGTCAGGGACTACCCTTGCCGGACCTTTCCACCGCCACCGTGTTCAGCACGAACAGCGGGACGACATCGGAGCTCATCGTGCTGTTCACGAACTCGGTGCCGATTGCATTGACGCCGGGTGACTGGTATCTCGGGGTGTTGAACAACACGAGCAACGACGTGACCTACGCCGCAATTGCCACGCAATACTTCAGCGAGGGGACCAACATTACTCCCGGCCCGATCACGATCAGTAGCAATCTATTTTGCACGAGCTACGCGGGTGTTCTGCCGGGTGTGAACTACTACATCGAAGGAGCTGCAAACTTCAATCCGCCCATCCTCTGGGTGCCGGTTACTCCGACCATCAAGGCCACCGGCACCACGCTCAACTGGTGCATCGCGCTGCCGAACACCTACAGCTTCTTCCGCCTGCGCGAAGGTCTGTCGCCGCTGTCCTCGGGCAGTCCGACGACCTTCACTGCGTCGGGTTTCGCCGCCGGTGCCTTGGGATTGCAATGGAACGCGCCGCCGGGATTGCGGTTTGTCGCGGAATATACCGAGTCCCTGTTCCCGCCCGTCTGGCAGCCGTATCCCGATTACATCACGTCCACCAACACGGTTTACAGCTTCAATGACGACGGTTCCAGGACGGCTCCGCTCGGGCCTGCCCGCTATTACCGGTTCTTCCAAGTCCCTTGATGCATCCGCTCGTCCTCGAGCTGGATCGATCCGTCGAAGCCGAGCGTCGTGTGCCGGGTGTTCGACGGAGAAAAATATCGCAGCCGTGGCGATGCAGATCCAGCGCGGGGCAGCACCGGCTGCGTGGCTGGAGTGGGGTGTGGCTTCTGGAACAGCGGCAACCCGATGTGTGGCCGGACATCTGCCCGCGCTCGATTCAATCGAGCGCTTGAAGAAATCAACTGACCACGCGCTGAGCCAACGCATGGGTCGCAGACGCGGGTCTATTCGCCTTGTTTGACCTTCGGATCGTGACGGATGTCTTCGCCTTCGTGCAGGAAGACGACTTCCTCCGCGATGTTCGTGGCGTGATCACCGATGCGTTCGAGGCTCTTGGAGATGGTCATCAAGTTCAGGCAGCGCGTAATCGTGGAGGGACGCTCGACCATGTAGCTGGCCAGCTCGCGATGCAGTTGCTTGTTGAGGGAATCGATCTGTTTGTCGCGCGGGATGATGGCGCGCGCCTTCGCTGTATCACGGCCAACGAATGCTTCCAGCGCTTCCTTCAGCATCGTGAGACCGAGCGAGGCCATGTTGGGGATGTCCACCTCGGTGTGGAGGGCTGGCTCCTGGTTCAGCTCGATCACCCGGCGGGAAATGGTGGTCGCTTCGTCGCCGACGCGTTCGAGGTCGTGGCAGACCTTCATGGCCACGGTGATGAGGCGGAGCTCGGAGGCCAGCGGCGCCTTGGCCAGCAGGTTGATCGACATCTCGTCGATCTCCTTCTCGAAGGCGTCGAGGATCGAGTCGTCTTCCTTGACGCGGCGGGCGAGGTCGTCATCGCGATCGGTGAAGGCCCGGATGGAGCGGACGACGGCGCTTTCGGCGTTGCTGGCCATCACGAGGAGCTTTTTCTTCAGCTCGCTGAGATCTTGTTCAAAATGGACTGACATGAAATGTGTTGAGAGTCAGAGGTTGAGAATTGAGCCCGATCATCATCCGAAGCGGCCGGTGACGTAGTCTTCCGTCTGCTTGTTTGCAGGGTTGGTGAAGATCTTGTTCGTCGTGTCGTATTCGATCAGTTCGCCAATGTAAAAGAAAGCCGTGTAATCGGAGATGCGCGCGGCTTGTTGCATGTTGTGGGTGACGATGACGATCGTGAAATCCTTCTTCAAGTCGAGAATCAGGTCTTCCACACGGCCGGTCGCCAGGGGATCTAGCGCCGAGGCCGGCTCATCCATCAGGATGATTTCGGGTTGAATGGCGATGGCGCGCGCAATGCAGAGCCGCTGTTGCTGGCCGCCGGAGAGACCGAGGGCGCTGGAGTGCAGCCGGTCCTTCACCTCGTCCCACAGCGCGGCATTGCGCAGGCTGTGCTCCACGGCTTCATCCAGGTCGGCCTTCTCCTTCATCCCGTGCAGACGGAGGGCGTAGGCGATGTTTTCGTAGATCGATTTCGGGAACGGGTTCGACTTCTGAAAGACCATGCCCACACGTTTGCGCAATTCGATGACATCGACGTCGTGGCCGTGAATGTTCTGCCCCCCGATCTTGACGCCGCCTTCGATGCGGACGTGGTCGATGAGATCGTTCATCCGGTTGAAGCAGCGCAGCAGCGTGGATTTGCCGCACCCGCTGGGACCGATGAAGGCCGTGACCATGCGCTCGCGGATCGACATGGAGATGTTCTTCAACGCCTGAGATGCGCCGTAGAAGAGGCGCAGGTTCTCAGTGACGATGAGCGAGGTGTTCTTGGTGGGATCCTCGACCGGAGGCTCCGGAACGATGGTCTTGAACTTCAGATTTGCAAAGCCGGTGTCAGACATAAGCTTTTAGTGGAGTGTCCGCATTCTCTTGCGCATGCGCGCCCGGATCAGGATGGCGACGATGTTCAGCGCGAAGGTGAGCATCAGGAGCGCGAGCACGGTGGCGTAGAGGATGGGGCGAGTCTTTTCGATGTTTGGCGATTGGGTCGAGAGGATGAAAACGTGGTAACTGAGGTCCATGAACTGATCGTAGAGATGCGTGGGCAGCGTCGCCATGTAGTAGGCGGCACCAGTGAAGAGGATCGGGGCGACTTCGCCGGCGGCACGGCTGACGGAGAGGATTCCGCCGGTGAGAATGCCGGGCAGCGCCTGGGGCAGGACGATGCGGAGGATGGTTTCCAGCTTGGTGGCTCCCAGCGCGAGGCTGGCTTCACGCAGGCCGGGCGGGATTGCGCGGAGCGATTCTTCGGTCGCGACGATGACGACAGGGAGCGTCATGACCGCGAGCGTCAGGGATGCCCAGAGAATCGCCGGCTTGCCCCAGACCGGTTCGGCGTTCACCGGATTGAAGAGTGCGTCCATGCTGCCGCCGACGTAGTTGATGAAGAATCCCAGGCCGAACAGCCCGAAGACAATGGAGGGTACGCCCGCCAGATTGTTCACGGCACCACGGATGACGCGCGTGTACAGGCTCGTGGAGTGCGCGTACTCGGTGAGGTAGATGGCGGTGATGACGCCAATCGGGATGACGAAGATGGTCATCAAGATCACGCGGGCCGCTGTCCCCAGGATCATGGGAAGGATGCCGGCCTTGTTCACATCGAACATGTCCTTCTCGGTGCCGCTGGTGATGAAGCGCCACGTGAGACCGGGAAGACCGTTGAAGATGATGTTGCCGAGGATGACGGCGAGGAGCGCCAGAATGAGGAACGTGGCGAATCCGGTAAGTCCGGTGAAGAACTTCGAATCCAGACCGAGTGTCGTGGATTGAAAGGTCCACGGCACGGCGTCCTGTTTGGCGATGAGCAGCTTCCAGCGGCGGCGGCGTTGGAGCGCCGATTCAAAGGGGGCCTCGGGTGGTGGAGATTTCGGTGGCATCAGGCTTTGCCTTCCAGCTTGGCTTTGAGCCGGTGGATGACTATGTCGGCGACCATGTTTGAGAGGAACGTGACGATGAAGAGGAGCGCGCCGATGAGGAACAGAATCCTGTAGTGATGCCCGCCGAACACGGTTTCCGCGAGTTCAGCCGCAATCGTGGCCGTCATGCTGCGTGTTGAATCGAAGAGGCTTCCGGAGACGATGCTGGCATTGCCGCTGGCCATCAGGACCACCATCGTCTCGCCGATGGCGCGGCCGAATCCGAGCACGACGGCGGCAAAGACTCCGGGAATGGCGGCGGGCAGGACGATTTTCCAAGCAGCCTGCCACTTGGAGGATCCAAGCGCGAGAGCGGCCTGGGTAAAGGAGCGGGGGACGCTGGTCAGAGCGTCCTCGGCGATGGAGAAGACCACCGGGATGACCGCCAGCGCCAGCGCGATGCCGGCGACGAAGGCGTTGAGGCGGGATTGGTAGCCGAACACTGCCTGCATCACGCTAGCCATGACGAGGAGCGCGAAGAATCCGAGAACGACGGAGGGAATGCCGGCCAGCAGTTCAATCGCCGGCTTGAGCCATTCCTTCGTCTTGGGGTCGGCGAGTTGTGAAACGTAAATCGCCGCCGCGAGGGCAAGCGGCACCGCGAACAGCAGCGCGATGAGCGTGGTCTTCAGGCTGCCGATGATGAGGGGCACGAGATTGTATTTGTGAATCTGTGAGATGGGCTGCCAGATGTATTCGGGTTGATCGTAGCCGGTCCATTGATGGGGCTTGAACAGCATGCTCCAAGTGGTGGTGTTAAGCGGCGCGTCCTTGTCGTTCGGAGCTTCGGCGGCGGCTTCGACCTTCACCAGCATGAGATCCTTCAAGGTCTCCTTGTCCATCTGGGCGAACTGCTTCGGGGTCAGTTCGAGATACTCCATCAGCTCCGTCCGGCTCAGCTTCTCCATCTGGTCGGGGGCGATCGTCTTTTTGACGAGAGAGCTGTTGGTCTGGCCGAGGGCGACGGGCAGGGCTTCGCGCGCCACGAACAGGAAGATCAGGAAGACCATCACGATCGCGGAGAGCGAAACCATGAAGATGAACTTCTCGACGATCCATTCGAGCGGGCGGGCGCGGTGGCCGCGCTTCAAGCCCATCCAACCAACGCTGCGTTTGTCTTGCTTGGCCATTTGTAGTGAATGCTGAGTGTCGGTTTAATTGCGGGACACTCGGCAGCGGTAATGTTCGTTGATCTCAGCGGCGGTCGGGATTCATCTCGAGGAAGGCGGGAACCAAGGTTCGCGTGGTTCCCGCCTCGCCGTGCTTTTCATGCCCGACTGAAGGGGCATGGTCCTGACGCAATTATTCGCGGAGATGCTTCGGCAGCGGGAAGTAGCCGACTTCTTTGACGACTTTTTGGCCTTCGTCGCCGCGGATCCAAGTGAGGTAGGAGGCGATCTCACCCTTGTCCAAAGCAGGATTCACATAAACAAAGAGATAGCGCCAAATGGGGTAGATGCCTTTGACGACATTTTCTTCGGTGGGATCAATGGCGGGCGAATTATCAGTCTTCTTGATTGCGAGATGCTTCGCACCAGCACCGTAGGCGGCGCCGCCGTAACCGATCCCGTTTTTGTCTTTGGCTACGGCCTGGAGGACCGCTGCGGTGCCCGGCATGGTCTGGGCGCTGGCCGCAAAGTCTTTTCCTTGCAGGACGTTTTCTTTGAAGAACTCGTAAGTGCCCGAACTGTTCTCGCGGCTGTACACCGTGATGGGCGCATCATTCCCACCGAGCTCTTTCCAGTTCTTGATCTTGCCGGTGAAGATCAAAAGCAACTGCTCCATTGAAAGTTCCTTCAACGGGTTCTCGGCGGCGACATACACGGAAAGTCCATCAAGGCAGACCTTGTATTCCGTCGGGCGCTTGCCGAATGCCTTGATGCATTCGGCGATCTCGGCGGCCCGAATTTTGCGTGATGCATTGCAGAGGTCGGTGGTCTGGTTCTGGAGCGCCGCAAAGCCAGTTCCGGTGCCGCCTCCGGTGACCTGGATCTTTACCTCGCTTTTCTGGTTCATGTAAATCTCCGCCCACTTCTGCGCCTGGACGACGAGCGTGTCCGAGCCCTTGACGGTAATCTTGGTCGGGCTTCCGGCGAAAGCGGTGGTGGCAATGAGAACGCTGGTAGCGGCGCTGAGAATGATTTTGTTCAGTGCAGTTTTCATGGTGTCTGTGGTTGATTCGTTTGCTTCGGCTTCAAAATTAAGGCCGCGATGTTACAGCCGTTCGTCGTAAACGTGACGATCGTGCGACGATTCGAGTGTGGCTATGCGTCGCTGCCATGATCTCAAACGTCTTCGGAATGCTCCATTGCCAATGGCGAATGGGCGGTGTGCAACCAGTGGGTTGCCTCCATGGAAGCGGTGGTGCCGTGCCGGCGAGACGATCTGATGACAAAACAAAACCCGGTCTCGCACATGGCGAGACCGGGCTCGGGAGACGCGGGAGAATGAATCCGTGCGTCGGAACTTTTAGAACTTCCAAGCCGCATCCACCTGGAGGCGTGTCATGTCGCTTTCGCTGGCGGCAGGAATTTCGTTGATGAGGCGGGTTCTGAAATAGGTGATGCCAAGTGTGAGTGCATCGAATGGCGTGTAGCTTGCCTTGGCGATATGGCCGCGAACGTTGGTGCCAGACCCGTATCCCGCCCCGGATCCGCCGTTGGGAAGCGTGCCTTGGTAGAAGGCTCCGAAGTCGGAATCGACCATCTCCTCGTACCAGGCATCGCCGCCGAGGTACTTGTAGCGGTAGGATACTTCCCAGAGACCCTTTTTGCCTGATTTGCCGAATGTGATTCCGGCGGACCACGCCTGCTCGCGTTCGCGGGCGGCGACGTTGTTCATGTAATCGGCCGCGAACTTGATGGGAAAGGGCGAGGCATAAATCATCGGGATTCCATCCTCGAACGAGTAGGTCACGGAGGCATCAGCGATGACGGGGTTGTAGTTGTTCGCAAGCGCGCCTGTTCCGGCGTTGCGTGTATTGCCGCGGTTGATTGCGGGCACGGCACCGTTGGTCAGCGATTGTTCGTTCACCAGATTGAGCCCGGCGAGGCCCATGGAGCTGGCGACCTTTTTGCTCCAAGCAGCGTCCCAGCGAAGCTGCGCGCCATACATCCAGGGATCCTTGCTGTCGCCACCGAGTTCATCGAGGACGAATGCGCCGGCATTCAGCTTCAAGGTATGCACATCGTTTGCGCGGAAGGTGAGGTTATATCCGGCACCCTCTGGCGTGTAGTCACCGTCGAAGACCATGTCCGAGAAGACGAATGGATTCTCCATCTTGCCGATGGTGATCGATTCGGTCAGCGCCTTGGTGTTGATGAAACTCCACTTGCCGTAGGCCATGTCGAGGTAGATGAACTTCTTGGAGGCGTTGTCCTGAAAGGATGTGTTGCCGGAGATGGGATCGCCGCCCACGGTGCCAGTGGGCTCGCTCGAAGTGAGTCGCAATCCGACCTC
>CAMCCU010000208.1 GCA_945872975.1 Pedosphaera parvula Ellin514 | reverse complement strand
ACGCGTTTGCACCGCGAGGAACGGCTTTCACCTGCCGTCGCCCCGGTAGTCCCGAGGTGTGAGCAGAAGTGGCGGGCAAAAGAAAGTGAGAGGATGAGCGTTTTCTTATCGGGAGAGCTCTAATCTTCTGGATGGTTAAGCCTCGTTATCACGGTGCCACGAGTTTTTGAAAACGACCAAAGGAGAGGTTCACAGCGCCGGGTTGCGCGGGAACTTCGCGGAGGGCAGGCGTGCCCCACGATACTGGGTGTGGTCTGCGTGGATCGCTTCCCGTGAGGGGAATACTGACGCGCTGCTCGCCGCGATCATGTCGTCCCGCTCGATGCCGATGGCTCCTGCCAAGACGCCGTTGCGCTATGGTCCTAGAGGAGGCGGGATCCCATGGATGCAGAAATGGAATCGGTTCTCGCATACGCGCGGGACGCAAAGGCGCCCAACACCAAGCGCGCCTATCAATCGGACTGGAATGCGTTCGCGGCGTTCTGCACCGCGCGAAATCAGGTTTCGCTTCCTGCGCCCGCCGATGTGGTGGCGCTCTACTTGCGTCATGCGGCGGAAAAGCAGCGTTTGAAAATGAGCACGGTGACGCGGCGCATCGCGGCCATCACCGAGAAGCATCGCTCCAACGGTTTTGTATCGCCGTCCGACGAATGGGTCGTGCGCAATACGCTCCGGCGTCTTCGCCGGGAACTGGGCACACCCGCGCAGGGCAAGGCTCCGCTGCTGACCACCGACCTGCAGAAGGTCATGCAGTTGATTCCGGCGACGCTCACGGGATCGCGCGACAAGGCGGTGCTGTTGCTCGGCTTCGCCGGAGCCATGCGCCGCAGTGAACTCGTCGGCTTGAACGTGGCGGATCTGGCGCTGGCCCCGGAGGGTTTGGTCCAGTCCGTGAACAAGGACAAGACGGATCAGTTGCATCAAGGGCGGAAGATCGGGATTCCCAACGGTAAGGACGAATCAACCTGTCCCGTGCGTGCTGTGCTGCGGTGGTTGGAGGAATCGAGGATCATGGACGGCCCCCCTATTTCGCGGCGTGAACCAGCATGGGCATGTCGGTTCCACGCGTCTCACGGATCAGATCGTTGCCGATATCGTGAAGAAATACGTCCGCGCGATCGGGAAGTATTCGTGCAAGTTCAGCGGGCATTCGCTACGGGCGGGATTCATCACGAGCGCCGACATGGCGGGACCGTCCGAGCGATCCATTCAGGAACAGTCTGGCCACAAGAGTCTGCTGGTGCTGCGGGGTTACCTCCTTGATGCGTCGATCTTTCGCGCCAATGCGGCGTCCAAAGTTGGCCTGTGAATTCCTGCGCCTCGCGAACCGCGAGTGTCGTAGCGGTGAAGGCAGTGCCCTCAATGCAGGTTATCATCAGAAGTGGAGCAAATGATTTCGCTGCTGCTTCCAACGTCCGGTTTTCCCGGGCGAGCGCCAGTTTCAAGGCACCCAGAGCGCGGATCAGAACGCGGGAAATCTTTGTGGCCGCGGAGTAAACGAGAGCCGCCTGCCTGCGATAAGTGGTGAGGATCTTGTCGGACAGCTGGATGACGCAGGCGGTCTTGTTTGCTCTTTCACATGAGCCTGCATCTTTTGACCTTTAGCGAGGGTCGGCTCAGAAGTTGATCCCCTATTTGCTGGGCCCTGCCTTCACGGACTCCCCAACTAATGGTGTTTCGAGGCGGGAACCTCCTAAAATAGTCGTTGTGTCATGGTGGCGTTTTTCCTAATCTTTTCAGGCGGATTTCTAGTGAAGAATCTTACATCCGCGAATCATTTTTTATGGCGGACACAACAGAGTTGACGACAGACGAATCCAAGCCCTCGAACCCCGAGATCACGGCCGCTTATGGCTCGGCGCAACTGGGCAAACTGGAAGGCTTGGAAGCGGTGCGCAAGAAGCCCGGCATGTACATCGGAGGCACGGACGAGCGCGCGCTGCATCACTGCGTGTCCGAGGTGCTCGACAACTCCGTGGATGAACATCTCGCCGGTCACTGCAAACGCATCGACGTTGCGATTCATGTCGATGGTTCCATTTCTGTTCGCGACAATGGGCGCGGCATCCCGGTGGACATCCATCCGCAGTATGGCATTCCCGGCGTCGAGATGGTGATGACGACGCTGCATTCCGGCGGCAAGTACGGGCAGGGCGGCTACAAATTCTCCGGCGGCACGCACGGTGTCGGTGCCAAGTGTGTGAACGCGGTGAGCGAATGGTTCGAGGTCGAGGTGTCGCGTGACGGACTGATCCATCACATGGAGTTCGAGCGCGGCAAGACGATCAAGAAGCTCGAAGTCATCGGCAAGGCCAAGGGCACTGGCACGCTGATCACGTTCAAGCCGGACGCTGAGATTTTCAAGGAGACGACGGAGTTCAAGGCGGACCGCATCGGGCAACGCCTGCGCGAACTCGCGTTCCTGAACTCCGGGCTTGAGATCACGTTCAGCGATGAACGCGGTTCCGAGGCGAAGCAGGAAACTTATTACTACAAGGACGGCGTCGAGGAATTCGTCAAGCAACTGAACAAGAACAAGGAGGCGATTCATCCGAAGCCGATCTCTTTCTACAAAGAGAGCAAGCAGCAGAACGACGACAAGGAGATCGAGGTCCACGTCGAGGTCGTGCTCCAATACAATGACAGCTACAACGACCAGGTTCTCTGCTACACGAACACGGTTCACAATCCCGACGGCGGCACCCATCTCTCCGGCTTCCGCAGCGCACTCACGCGCGCCATCAACCAGTACGCCAAGTCAAACGAGCTGTTGAAGGACAAGGATCCGCAAATCACCGGCGACGACGTCCGCGAAGGTCTGACCGCCGTCATCTCGGTGAAGCACAGCGATCCCAAGTTTGAATCGCAGACCAAGGTGAAGCTCATCTCGCCTGAGGTCGATGGCATCGTGGGCTCGGCTTGTTACGAAGGGCTGATGTCGTACTTCGACGCCAATCCGCCCATTGCCAAACGCATCCTGGAGAAGTCGCTCAACGCCGCTCGCGCTCGCGAAGCCGCGCGCAAGGCCCGCGAAGCCGTCCGCAAATCCGCGCTCACCGGCGGTGGTCTGCCCGGCAAGCTCGCGGATTGTTCTGACCGCGATCCGGTGAACACCGAGCTCTACATCGTCGAAGGTGACTCCGCCGGTGGCTCCGCCAAGCAGGGACGCGACCGCAAGTTCCAGGCGATCCTCCCGATTCGCGGCAAGCTCATCAACGTGGAGAAGGCGCGGCTGGACAAGGTTCTCCAGAACACGGAAATCCGCACGATGATCACCGCCATCGGCACGGGCATCGGCGATGGGGAGGGCGAAGGCGCGTTCGATCTGAACAAGCTGCGCTACCACAAGATCATCATCATGACGGATGCTGACGTGGACGGCTCGCACATCCGCACGCTCCTGCTCACGTTCTTCTACCGGCAGATGACGCAGCTCGTGAAGCAGGGCTTCGTGTATATCGCGCAGCCGCCGCTCTATTCCATCACGCGGAAGAAGCGCACCGATTACATCGATGACGACGCGCAGTTGAACAAGATTCTCATTCAGATCGCGACCGAGGAAGTGCGCCTGAAGAACCTCGCCGACGGAAACGAGTTCACGCAGAAGCAGCTTGAAGAGGTGCTCGAGCTTCTTGAATCCCTCGACAAGCACGCGACCTACATCCGGCGTCAGGGCGGCGACTTCACCGACTACGTGGACAAGCGTTCGGCGAGCGGCACTTTCCCGGAGCACATGGTCAAGATTCGCGAGGGCAACAACGAGACCGTTAGCTACTTCATCACGAATGATGAGCTGGACCAGTTCAAGGCGTTGCACCCCGACATCTTCAGCGGCGACACCGAAGTCATTGATCGCCGTCGCGAAGGCCCGACCCGTCGCGCGAAGTACTCCGACCTTCACCACGAGAGCAAGGCTGTCGCCGAGTTGCTCGACCGGCTTACGAACAAGGGCATGAGCGTCGAACACTACGCCGCGCAGGACAAACCGCTCTTTGAGCTCATCGAAGGCGAAGGCGAGAAGGCCCACGTCACGCCGCTCTTCAGCATTCCGGAAATTCTCAACGCCGTGAAGGCCGTCGGCAAGAAGGGCATCCAGATGACGCGCTTCAAGGGTCTGGGCGAAATGGATGCCAAGGAACTTTTCG
Source organism: Pedosphaera parvula Ellin514 (assembly GCA_945872975.1). Lineage (GTDB taxonomy): Bacteria > Verrucomicrobiota > Verrucomicrobiia > Limisphaerales > JADJPG01 > JADJPG01. The sequence continues at coordinate 4,837 of CAMCCU010000208.1, read as the reverse complement.
AGACCACGATGAACCCGGCCAAGCGCAAGCTTCTGCGCATCGATCTCACCGACGCGATCGAGGCCGAGGAGATGTTCACGAAGCTGATGGGCGATGACGTAGAGCCGCGCCGCCAGTTCATCGAGGACAACGCTCTCAACGTGCGGAATCTCGACGTCTAGTCGCAGCATCCGGGAGACGCACACTCAGCTAAGCACTCTGACAATTTGACCCATGCCCGACGAAACTACTCCACCCGAACCGCCAAAAAATGACGGCGGACCGAGCGCCTTTGGCGGCACGCCGCTGTTTGCCGCGAACGAACGCATCGCCAAGATCAATGTCGCCGATGAGATCAAGGGCTCGTTCCTTGATTACTCGATGTCGGTGATCATCTCCCGCGCACTGCCGGATGTGCGCGATGGGCTGAAGCCTTCGCAGCGCCGCATCCTCTACGCGATGCACGAGCTGTCGCTCTTCCCCGGACGCAAGCCGTACAAGTGCGCGAAGATCTGCGGTGACACTAGCGGCAACTATCATCCGCACGGCGAGGCGGTCATCTACCCGACGCTCGTTCACATGGCGCAGCCGTGGGCGATGCGTGAGCGGCTCATCGAGGGCAAGGGTAACTTTGGTTCCGTCGAAAACGATCCGCCGGCGGCGATGCGTTATACCGAGGCGCGGCTGACGCATCTGGGCGCGGCCTTGTTGCAGGACATGGACAAGGACACGGTGGACTTCGTCCCGAACTACGACGAGCGCATGACGGAGCCGACGGTCTTTCCCTCGGCGTTTCCGAACCTGCTGGTCAATGGCGGCACGGGCATCGCGGTCGGCATGGCCACGAACATGGCCCCGCACAATCTTGGCGAAGTCATCGACGGCATCTGCGCGCAGATCGACCATCCGCAAATTGCCATCGCCGAGCTGATGAAATTCGTCAAAGGCCCGGACTTCCCGACCGGCGGCATGATCTGCGGCATCGAAGGCATCAAGAATTATTTCCACACCGGCCGGGGCAGCGTGAAGATTCGCGGCAAGGTCGGCGTGGAAGAGATGAAAGGCGGGCGCGAGCAGCTCGTCATCACGGAGATTCCTTACAACGTCAACCGTGCGGCGCTCGAGCAGCAGATCGCGAATCTCGTCAACGAGAAGATCATCACGGACGTCTCTGCGATGCGCAACGAGTCGGACGAAAACTGCCGTCTCGTCATCGAGCTCAAGCGCGACGCCATTGCCAAGGTCGTCATCAACAATCTCTATCAGCACACGCAGATGGAGGTTTCATTCAGCGTGAACGCGCTGGCCATCGATCATGGCCGCCCCAAGACGCTCAATCTCAAGGAGCTCATCTCCGCCTACATCGATCACCGGCGCGAAGTCATCCTGCGCCGCACGCGCTTCGAGCTGCGCAAGGCCGAGGAGCGGGCCGAGCTGCTGGAAGGCTACATCTGCGCTCTGCGGAATCTCGACGAGTTCATCCGCATCATCCGCGGCTCGCGCAACCGTGAGGAGGCCAAGGTCAAGCTGCTCGCCTTCGAGTGGACACGTCCGCAGGTCGAGGCGTGGGGCGTGCTGATTCGTTCCGAGGCGCGGATGAGCGGCGGTTTCTATTCGCTGACGGATCGCCAGGTGGATTCCATTCTTGAGCTTCAGCTCTATCGCCTGACCGGTCTGGAAATCGACAAGATCCTTGCCGAGTACGGTGAACTGCTGGAGAAGATCAAAGACCTGCTCGACATCCTCGCGAAGGAAAGCCGCGTGATGGCGATCATGAAGGACGAGCTGAAGGTCATCAAAGACAAGTATGCTTCGCCGCGCATGTCGGACATCGTGCCGGACCTCGGCGAGATCGCCATCGAGGATCTCATCGCGAACGAAGGCGTCATCATCACCCTGACGCACGCCGGACTGATCAAGCGCACCAACGTCTCCAGCTACCGCAGCCAGCGGCGCGGCGGCAAGGGCGTCATCGGCATGTCCACGCGCGAGAGCTCCACGCCGGAGAGCGACGACGCGGATTTCATTGAGCATCTCTTCACCGCGAGCACGCACGACTACCTGATGTTCTTCACGAACACGGGCCGCGTGTATGTCGAGCGTGTGCATGAAATTCCCGATGCGGGCCGCACCTCGAAGGGCCGGAGCATTGCGAATCTTCTAGAACTCAAGGCCGACGAGAAGGTCGCCGCGCTCATCCGCGTCATCTCCAGGCTCGGACCGGACAAGGAAGACCTCACCTGGCAGCAGTCTGGCGAGCTGTTCTTTGCTACTCGGCAAGGCACGGTGAAGAAGACCTCTCTGACCGATTTTGCGAGTGTTCGCAAAGGCGGCAAAAACGCCATTAGCATTGACGAGGGCGACACGCTCATCGATGTGAAGCTGACGCGCGGCAGCATCGTGGAAAACGACGTGGTCAAAGATCCCGGCGATGGCGTCGTGCTCATCACCAAGAACGGCATGAGCATTCACTTCCACGAATCCGACGTGCGCTCCATGGGCCGCGCGGCGGGTGGTGTGCGTGGAATCAATCTGGAGGAAGGCGACGCGCTGGTCGCCGCCGCCGTTGTGGTGTCGGATTCGATGCTGCTGGTTGCGAGCGAGAACGGCATCGGCAAGCGGACGGGCTTCGACGAATACCGCATTCAGACGCGCGGTGGTAAGGGCATCATCACCATGAAGACCGGCGACAAGACCGGCGTTGTGGTCGGCGCGCTGACTGTGAAGGACACCGACGAGATCATGTTGATCACCACCAGCGGCCAGATGGTGCGCACCGGGGTGAAAGACATCAGCGTAATCGGCCGCAACACGATGGGCGTGAAACTGGTGGATCTCGACGAAGGCGATAAGCTTCTGGCCATCGCCCCGGTCGTGGGCGAGGAGAATGCGGAAGCCGCCGGAGAAGTGCCGCCTACGACTGCGCCGTAAAACTAAGGTTGACTGAGATTGCAGAAGCACACTGCCGGCGTTCGCGCCGGCAGTTTCGTTTTTAGCGAGTGCAGCCGCTCTCTCCCCAGGCGCTTCCGCTCACTTCGTCAGCCGATAAAATCTCTGTTCCTCCGACGGTGTCACAGGCAGCGGACTCGAGCCGGGCAGGGTGCTCCAGTTGGTGGGGGAAAGTGAACTCGATTGCTGGAGGCGATAGGTGGTGTCGCGCCAGAAGAGCGCGGCGGCGTTTCCAAAGCGGCCGATCTCGACACGCACGGCGGCGGACGGTGGTTGCCCCAGCAGTTCCAAGTCGAAGCTGAGATCGGACGAAGCGACATCGGACTGGTGAATCTCGACCGCGACGATGTTGACGCCGGTTTGGAGCAGGCTGGCGGGGAGCGTCGCGGTGTCGATGGTGTTTTCGCCGTTAGGAGCGGATGAGAAGGTCGTGTAGCTGATCGAGCCGGTCGGCGGGAGGTTCGGGCTGCGGTAGGCTTCCGTTCCATTTACGTAAACCACGCCGGCATCGTCGCGTCTCAATCGCATCGAGAGGCCGCCGAACAGTGCGGGATTCGCAACGTTGAAGGTGTGGCGGAAGTAGGTGGTGACCTGGCGATTGCTCGAGACGAGCGTGACTTGGTCCGCTTCACCGAAGCCGAGTTCAGCGGGGCCGGAGGGCCAGGCCGAGGCATCGTAGCCAGGGGTATTCCAAGCGGCATCGGCGGCAGAAGCGATGTCGCGGAAGCGCCAGATGGAGCCGGGCGGAACGAGCGAGACGGTCTGGAACGGCGCGAAGAACTGGAAGTAACCTTCGCTCGTGCCGGTGAGATCGGCGTTCTGCGGATTGGTGAGCGCGACACGCATCGCGCCGCTGAAGCCGACGGGGGCCGGAATGAATTGGCGCATTTCGCCGGGCGTGAAGACCAGCGTGCCGCTCGTGCTGCCGCCACCGCCGAGCTCGATCGTGTAATTAACGGAGACTTCATTCGTGCAGAACATGCTCAATGCGACTGGCACGCCGTCGAGATAGTTGGTCAGCGCGGTGACGCTGGAACGAACCGCGAGCGCGATGCCGACGCGTCCCGCCGCTCCGAATGCGGTGAGGCGTCCGGCGTCAGTCGCAGGATTCCAGACGAAGTTATTTGGGAAGTTCGTGTCGGCGCGCGTGATGAAATTGTTATCTGCGAAGAACCGGTCCCATGAATTCGTGAAGCCGCTGGTCCGCCAGTTGTAGCCGAAGAGGTCGCGATGGTTCTGGAGCAGGATGCTGTTCGTCACCGTGAGCCGGCCGTCGTAGTTGCCGATGCTCGGATAGTTGTCGCCGTGACGCGCGCCGGATTTGTTCAGGGCGAAGTAGCAGCGATCCACTCGGGCCGTCGGCGCGTTGTAGCCGTCCTCGATGCCCTGGCCGCAATTCAGATAAACGGTATCGCGGACATGGACGTTCTTGTAGCCGGAGAGCGAATTGCCTTCGTGGAAGGTTCCTTCAAACCAGCACGATTGATAATCCAGCTTGCCGTAGCCGCTGCCGCCGGAGTCGATGCCGTCATCCTTCGTCCAGCCGAAGAGCGTGTTCGTGAAGGCGTGCGTGCCATCCACGAGATAGAGCCCGTCGTTGTCGCCATCGACGAAGTTCGCGGTGTCATCCGGGCATTCGATGAACGCGCTGTCGTTCACCGTGAAGCGTGCGCCGGTGAACTCACCGCCGGTGGTGCAACGCTGCATGAGGAAACGAGTGAGTAAGATGGACGTGACGGTGGAAGAATTCCGGCTGTGGCCGAGCTGTCCGGCTAGGCTGATGGCAGCCGCATCCGCGAGCCTCAAGGTCTGGCCGCCGTCGAGGTAGAACAATGCCTGTTCAGTGCGATGACTGCCAGGATTGCCATTTGCGCCGAACCAGTTCGGGACCGCGCCGCTGCCGGTGAAG
>CAMCCU010000207.1 GCA_945872975.1 Pedosphaera parvula Ellin514 | reverse complement strand
GCGGCGAAGGCGCGTTGGAACTCGGAACAAGGATCCCGGTCATCGGCCATGGAATCATGGCCAAAGAGGCTGAGGCCATCGGTGTACACCACCATGGGCAGGTGGTGCTGGAGAAAGAGGCGGCGAAAGTGCTCGAAATGATTCCAGGTGGTGTCGGTAGGGACAAAGACCGCGCCCAGGAGCTTGCGGGAATGATCATCCACGGTCAGCAGCAGGGTTTGCTTTTCCTGGGCGGGCCACCACCGGTGGATGGAGGAATCGTGCTGCCATAGTTCATCGATGCGGGAGCGCTCCCAGCGACGCCGGGCTTTGGGACGAGGTTCGGGCTGGCAGAGGAGGTTTGGAAAATGGGTTCTGGCGAAGGCGGCCACCGATTCGCGATGGCGTTTGAAACCCAGGCGGGTCTCCAGTTCGTCGGCCACGAGTTGGAAGTTGGGCGGTTTTTGGAGGGGGAGGAACTCCTTGAGGAAGGCGATGGCCTCCGGAGGCCAGTCGGGCCAATGGTCGCCGCCGGAGAGCCTGGCGGCGAAGTGGGAGCGTTCGCTGAGGAAGCGGGTGCGCAGCCGGTAAAGATGGGTGCGACCGATTTGGAGGAGGAGGGCGGCCTCCCCGGCATCCACCGTCCCCTCATTGAACTGACCGAGGATGTGCTGGAGAAACTGGTTAGTGAGGCGTTTGGCGAGCTGGTTTTTTAATAGCCCCGAGTCAAGCCACCCGCTGTCCCTTGGGCGAGGGCTTTCGTCGGCCTTCGCTACGCTCAGGCCTCCTCAAGCACTCGCCCAAGGGACAATTCCATCCACCACATCACCTGTCCCCTTTTGAACTCGCAGCAGTCCCCTTTTGCTCCCGCCCCGACATGGGAAAAGTCTTGCCGATCACTTCCGCTGAACGCACCTCCCAAGATGCTGGAATTCCGGAGTCCATTTTCAAGACACGTCCTCAAACCGCAGGACACCTGATCAGCCGGTTTCATTGGATTTCCAAAGAAAACCACCTTGGCACCTCGATAGCTAAATCGCGTGGCGTCGGCGTTCCCGGAGTTATCGGGCCGACGAGAAATCACTCGAACTATCATGAGAAAAGCCAGCAGCCAACGGGTCGTAGCGGTCGCAGTATCCCTCTGCGCGGCCTTGGTCCTCGTCACGCAATGGCGCGCACCGCTGGGTTTGCCTCAATCACTTGTAGTGGTTCATGCGCGTCCTGATGTGCGGGATGAAACCAACAGCGTGGTTCAAAAAGCCGCTGCTCAGAATTCTGCCAAACCGGCGGTGAAGCCAGGAAATGTCCGCGTGGCCCGGACGACCCTGGCTCCTCGACAGGATCTCGTTTGGAACCAGCCCGCCGCCGAACCGGAGTTCGCACGGTTTCAAGAATGGGTCAGCCGTTATCGTTCAGCCGACCCCGTCGCAAAGGCGGCGCTCGAACAGGAGGGTGTCCGGCTCGCCGCGGTGCGGCGGGAAGCGTTGCGTGATTTGATTGTGACCGATCCCGCGCGTGCTTTGGCCCTGGCGGTTCCGGTCGGTGTGCAACGCGCGATGCCTGGGTCCGTCAAGTCGCTGCTGGAGGAACGCGTGAGCGGTCGTGGATCATTGGATGTGTTTGGCGCGCTCCCTGAAGCGGGAAAGGAACACCTGGTTACGCCGACGTTCCGCAAGGCCGGTCTCGCTGGTCGGACTTACGATGCGTTCGTGTATGGCCGCCGGTTGGGCGAGCCCACCCGACCGAGCGTCGTCCTCAACGGTGTGGCCGTGGATAATCTTTTCGCGGTGAACGAGAATCCGCTTCGCTTGTTGGAACCTGGAGAAGCTGCCAGCCGCCTTCCCTCACCGTCGGACGCCGTGTGTGCTGTCTCGGGAAATGTGGCGACGGTGAACGCAACTCCAGTCGCTGCGGATCTTGGCGGCGAAACGTTCGTCCTGTGCGGTCCATCACATGCGCTGGACTTAAACGAACGTCTCGTGCAGGCCGAGATCGCTGCTGACAGTGGCGACAGCGGAAGCAGCAACAACGGCGCGGAGATTGCCGCCAGCGTGCGCACGGAGGGAACCAAGAAGCTGATCCTGATCCGCGTTGATTTCTCGGACCTCGCGGGCGCGCCGTTCTCGGACGGCACGGGCACGACGCTCATCAGCGGGCTGAACGATTACTACATGGAGTCCAGCTATGGCCGGAGCGGTTTCTATCTGAACGGCAGCGGTTCCGCCGTGACCGCGACGTTGCGCATGCCGCAAACGGCGGCCTACTACGGTGGCAATGACGCCTTCCTTCAATTGCGCACGGACGCCCGCAATGCCGCAGTGACGAATGGCTACACGCTGGGCGATTATGACTACGATCTAATCTGCTTCGGCGCAGTCCCGGGCTGGGGCTGGGCCGGGCTCGGCTACGTGGGCGCGGCCGGTGTGTGGCTGCGGAGTTACTTCACGGTCGGCGTGGCGGGACACGAGCTCGGTCATAACTACGGCTTGAACCACGCCAACTACTGGGACACGAGCGGGCAGAGCGTCATCGGCAACGGAAGCAGCATCGAGTACGGCGACAACCAGGACACGATGGGCTCGGCCAATGGCGGCTCGTATCATTTCAACGCCCGTTACAAGAGCTACATGAACTGGATACGCTCGGGCGAATCCACCAATGTCACCGCGAGCGGCACCTACCGCATCTACGCTCATGATGATGCGACCACGACTGGATTGCGCGGGTTGAAGATCGCACGCAGCTCGACCACGAATTACTGGGTCGAGTTTCGCCAGAAGTTCACCAGCAACAAATGGCTGATGAGCGGTGCGGGCATTCGCTGGGCGGGAAACGGAAGCGAGCGCAGCCATCTTCTCGACACCACTCCTGGCTCACCCGATGGCAAGACCGACGCGGCGCTCGTCCTTGGCCGCACGTTCTCGGATACCGCCGCAGGCGTTCACATCACGACGCTGCGAAAGGGTGGAACAACTCCGGAGTCGCTCGATGTGACGGTGAACATCGGAACCTTCCCCGGCAACGTGGTCCCCACGATCACGGTGGTCGCAGCCGCGACGAACACTTCGTCCGGTTCACCGTTGAGCTTCTCGGCGTCCGCCTCCGATGCGAATGGCGACACGCTGGCTTACTACTGGGATTTCGGTGATGGCACCTTCGGCACGAACGGATCCGCCGCCAGCAAGTCGTGGACATCCACCGGCGAATACGTCGTGCGTTGCGTGGTCAGCGACATGAAAGGGGGACAGGCCAGTGACTCCGTCATCGTCACGGTGGACAACCCGGGCACCTACCACATCAGCGGCACGGTCACGGCCAACGGCGGGCCGGTGAACGGAGTCCGCGTCTCCGTTTCATCAATGAAGGTCACCTACACCGACAGCGATGGCACCTACACACTTGCTGGTTTGAATCCCGGTTCCTACACCGTGAGCGCTGCGCTCGACACCTACACTTTCTCTCCCTCTGGTTTTTCGAATCCAGTCACGGTCGGGCCCAGCCGTTCCGGTATCGATTTTGATGGCGAAGGCGGTCCGGGTGGCGGCGCCGGCGGCACCGTCAACTTGACCAGCCCGGCGAACCTTCAGACCTACACCGCGCCGGCTAACGTCTCGATGGTCGCCACTGCCACCGCGAGCTCCGGACAGATTGTCACCAGGGTCGAGTTCTATCAGGGCACGACCAAGCTGGGCGAAGACACCACATCACCGTATTCACTCACCTGGAGCAGTGCCCCGGCTGGCGCTTACGTCCTGACTTCGCGTTCGACCGATACGCTGGGGCTGTCAGTCACATCATCACCCGTCAACATCACCATCTATCCGCAATCGCCCAGCATCACCAGTCAGCCGCAAAGCCAGAGCGTCGCTGCGGGGACCAATGTTACATTCTCGGTCAGCGTCTCCGGTTCCGCGCCGTTCGCCTATCGCTGGCGTCTGAACGGAACGAACCTCGCGGGCGCAGTCAGCTCTTCCCTCAGCTTGAACAACGTGCAGCCTTTGCAAGCGGGCGCTTACTCCGTCGTCATCACCAACGCCGCCGGAACCGTCACCAGCTCCAACGCAACCCTGACCGTGACTTGCAGCTACACGCTTTCCGACAACAGTCATTCGATCAGCTCGGTGGGTGGCGATGGCAGCGTGGATGTCACCACCGCTGGCGGCTGTTCGTGGACCGTCGATAATGTTCCCACATGGATCACGGTGACTTCTGGAAATGGCGGAACCGGAAACGGCACCGTCAGCTACACTGTTTCGCCGAACACCAACGGGAGCAGCCGCAGTGCGACTTTGGAAATCGCCGGCCGCAACTACGTCGTCAGCCAGGGCGCACCGGACCTCACTCGTCCCACCGTGGCCTTCACCTCGCCCTCCGCCAGCGCCACCATCACGAACCTGCTCGTCACCGTGACCGGTTCGGCGAATGACAACGACGCCGTGGCACGCGTGGACTACGCCATCGGCTCTGGTTCCTTCTCCACTGCGACCGGCACGGAGGACTGGAGCGCGGAGGTCATCCTCCAGCCGGGCACCAATATCATCAGCGTTCGCAGCGTGGATCTCAGCGGCAACATCTCTGCGACCAACACACGCTCTCTCTTCTGCACCGTTCCAAGCTCGCTCCAGCTCGCCGTAAACGGTCTGGGCTCCGTCAGCGGTGCGACCAACGGGCAACAGTTCCCCATCGGCAAAGTCTGCAAGCTCACCGCTGTTCCCGTGTCTGGGTACGTCTTCTCCAACTGGACCGGCAACGTCGCAGGCGAGTCGCCGACGCTGTCGTTCCTGATGCAGTCGAACCTCCAAGTCGTCGCCAACTTCGTCTCTAATCCATTCTCCAGCCGCAAAGGTGCTTTCAACGGTTTGTTCTACGAAGACGACCAGGTGCGTCTCGGCCAGTCCGGCGCCTTCACGTTTGCGCTCACCGACAAGGGCGCCTACTCCGCGTCACTTCAGATCGGGAACAAGAAGACCAAGGCGAGCGGCAAGCTGAACCTCGAAGGCCGTGCGACCAATGTCGTCACCCGGCCTGGCACCAACGCGCTCACCATCGTCTGGTCCGTCGCGCTGGATGGCTCGGATCGAATCACCGGCACCGTCAGCGATGGCGATTGGACCGCCGACCTGCTCGGTGATCGCGCGTTCTTCACCAAGACCAACGCCGCGCCGCAAGCTGGTAAATACACCATGGTCTTGCTCGGTTCTCCCGGCGGCAGTCTCGCGCCGGAAGGCGACAGCTACGGCACCGCGTCCGTCGATGGCTCGGGTGTGGTGAAGCTGAAAGGTTACCTCGCCGACAAAACCTCGCTCGCCAGCAAAGTCCCGATCTCGAAGAACGGTCAGTGGCCGCTCTACGCCTCGCTCTACGGCGGCAAAGGCGCGTTCCTCGGCTGGGCCACTTTCACCAATCAGGCCTCCAGCGACTTCGAAGGTCTGATCAGTTGGATCAAGCCCGCGATCGCGACTGCGGTTTATCACCCCGACGGTTTCAACAGCGAAGCCGCCCTCCTCGGCTCCCGATACACGCCGCCCATCGGCAACACCAACCGCATCCTCGGTTTGACCAACTCTGTCGTGCTCATCAATGGAGGGAATCTCTCCGAGGCTTATACCAACGACGTGGTGCTCGGCTTCGGCGGCAAAGTCACCAATGCCAGCCCGAATAGTCTTAAGATGAGTTTCACGCTCTCCTCTGGTCTGTTCAGCGGCAGCTTCACACCCTCGGGTGCGACGAAGGGGGTTAGCTTCAAGGGCGTCGCTTTGCAAAAGGCGAACTACGCCGCCGGACATTTCTTCGGCACGAACGAAAGCGGACGCGTCTCCCTCGAAGCTGTGCCGATCAGTCCATCAGCGCGCTATCTGCTCCTGACCCAATGATCTCCCCGCTTATCTTTCTCACGCCGATCAGGTTGCTCGTGGACGTCCTTGGGCGGCGCGATAAACGCGCAAGGCCCCGAAGTCATGCTTCGCGCCGAGCATCTGGTGAACGCCGTTCAGGTTGCCAAAGCCGCACTTCGCAAACGCCGCGCTGATCGATTCCAACTCTGGCGCGCTGAAGAACTGTGCGAGGTCGATGCTCTCTCCCGACTCAATGGCCGTGGCGAGATGGCCGTAAATCGTGCTCGTCACCAGATTTCGCCGGGTCGCGATGGCATCCACGGAGAGCCCGGTCTTGAACATCTTCAGCGTCTCCCGCGCCGTATCGCCCAGCTTTGGCTTGGACGCCGGAGTCGGAGCGGTGAACGATTCCTCGGCGAAGATTTGCCGCGGATACGTCTCCAGATAACGCGCCACCTCGCCCATGAACGTCTGGCCAAACTCCGCCAGCTTCCGCTCGCCCACCCCGCTGATGCGCACAAACTCGCCCTCGCTCACCGGATAGATCCGCGCCATCTGTCGCAGCGCCACATCGGAGAAAACGATATACGGCGGCACCCCCCGTTCGTCCGCCAGCCGCTTGCGCAACACGCGCAGCTTCTCGAACAACGCCTCGTCGCAGGTGATCTCGCCCGCATGTGAAACCTTCGCCGGCGCGACCTGCATCGGCTTCGTCAGCGTGATCGGCTTCCGCTCCTTCAGCCAGGCGCGGCCATCGGGCGTGGACTCCAGCACGTTGAACCGCGCCGCGTCCTGCTTCACCAACCCCAGCCGCACCAGCTCGCGTCCGATCGCGCCCCACTCGGGACGCCCATGCTCCTTGCCGATGCCGTAGGTGGAAAGCTGATTGTGACCCCAGCTCCGGATCTTCTCCGTGTCCGCGCCTGTCAGCACTTCCACGACGTGATTCAACCCCACCGCGAAGCCGCCGTGCTCGCGGATGCGATAGATGCACGAGAGAAATTTCTGCGCCGCCACCGTGCCGTCGTACGTCTCGCGCGGGTAAAGACAGTTGTCGCAGGCACCGCAGTTTTCGTGCGGGAAAATCTCGCCGAAATATTCGAGCAAAGACGCCCGACGACACTCCGCGCTCTCCGCGTAATGCACCATCCGCTGGAGCTGCTCGCGGGCGATCTGTTTCTCCGCCTCGGGCTTCTCGTCGATGAACGTGTTCAGCTTCACGACGTCGCCCGCGCTGAAGAGGAGCAGACATTCGCTCGGCAACCCGTCGCGGCCCGCGCGCCCGGTCTCCTGATAGTAACCCTCGACGTTCTTCGGCAGATCGTAGTGGATGACGAACCGCACGTTCGGCTTGTTGATGCCCATGCCGAACGCGATTGTCGCGCAAATCACCTTCACCTCGTCGCGCAGGAACTGCTCCTGATTCAGGCCGCGATCATTGGCCTGCATGCCCGCGTGATATGGCGCCGCCTTCACGCCATCTTCCCTCAACCGCTCCGCCACGCTCTCCGCGCTCTTCCGACTCTGACAATAAACGATGCCGCTCTCGTTCCGCCGTGAACGCACATACTCCAGCGTCTGGTCGTAAGGCCCGGCCTTCGGCAGCACGCGATAGTTCAAGTTCGGCCGGTTGAAGCTCGCCACGTAGATCGCCGGCTCGTTCAGATGAAGCTGCTCGACGATGTCCACGCGCACGCGCTCCGTCGCCGTCGCGGTCAGCGCCATCATCGGCACGTTCGGGAACAAGCTGCGAAGCTGCGCGAGCTGACGATACTCCGGGCGGAAATCATGCCCCCACTCGCTCACGCAATGCGCCTCGTCCACCGCGATGAGATTCACGTTCCAGCGCTGCAAGTCCGAGAGAAAGCCCGAGAGCAGCAGCCGCTCGGGCGCAACGTAGAGCATCCGGAACTCGCCGTTGTGCAATCCCCGCAACCGGGCGCGCGATTCGTCTGGGGTCAGGGAAGAGTTTAGGTAAGTCGCCGCCACGCCCGCCGCCTGCATTGAATCCACCTGATCCTTCATCAGCGCAATGAGCGGCGAGATCACGACCGTCAATCCGGCCCGTGCCAGCGCGGGTAACTGAAAGCACAACGACTTGCCGCCGCCTGTCGGCAGCAGTGCGAAAACGTCTTTGCCCGCCAGCGCGTCGCGGATGATTTCCTCCTGCAACGGACGAAACGTCGCGAAGCCGAAGTATTGCTTCAGCAACGGCAGCAGCGGTGTTTCGTCCGGTTTCATTCGAGGCAGGAATGGTATAGGCGCAGAGACTGCGTGCGGCAATTCGTTTCAACTTGCCCGCTGTAAAGAGTGACTACGGCGCACCCGCCAAAGTCCGGTCACGCTGCCGGGTCGCTTCGTAGAGAAACACTGCTGTGGCGCTGGCGACGTTCAACGAGTTCATGTGCGACGGCATCGGAATCTCAACGGTATCGTCGCACGCCGCCAGGGCAGCAGCCGTGAGGCCCGGTCCTTCCGCGCCAAACACGAGGCAGCAATCACCCTGCAAATCCACGGCGGAAAGCTTTATGGCGCCGGGCCGAGGATGCGCCGCGAGACACCGCACCCCGCGCGCGCGCAACGTCGTCAACGTTTCCACCAGATTGTCCACATGCACCACCGGCTGCTCGAAGATGGTGCCCATGGAGCCGGAGACCGCGCGCCGCTGGAACGGGCTGCCACACGTTTCACCCACGACCAGGAAGTGCGCGCCGAACGCCGCACAGTTTCGCACCACCGCGCCGAGATTTTCTGCGCTGGCAATCCCTTCGACAGCGGCGAGCAGCAGAGGGCGAGGAGAGCTTTCGAGGAGTGATTCAAAGCTCGGCTGCGGCGGAATTCGAGCCATGGCCAGCGCACCCTGGTGCATCTGGTAGCCGGTGATGGTTTCCAGCAAAGGCCGCTCGGCGAGATAGACGGTGATCTCTTCCTCGCGCGCGCGCAGTTGGGGTTCGAGCCGTTCCAGCCACGCGGGCGTGAGCAACGCTGAGACAACGGGGAATCGGCTCGCCAGCAGACGCTGCACGACCTTGGCATTGGTGGCCACGAGCACGCCAGCCCGCTCGTGTTCCTCCGGGCGTTTCAGCGTGAGGTACCACGACAGGTCCGGGAGATCGAGTGATTCAACAGGTTTGATGTGCAACGTCGCCACGCCGGAAGTAAAGCGGGCGATGGCG
>CAMCCU010000206.1 GCA_945872975.1 Pedosphaera parvula Ellin514 | reverse complement strand
CATGGGATAGCGGCAAACCGCACGATTGGACCCAGGTCGACCGCTAATGGATGAGTGGTCGTGCTACGGATGACGTATTTGAAATAGCAACTTCCAACTCGAAATAACTATCATGAAAAAGAACTTCTTCCTAAAGCGGCTGTCGTCGGTTGCAGCGCCAATGGTGGCACTGATGATCGGGGGTTCCGCCGCTTCTACAGTCGCAGCCGCCTTTGATTCACCAGTGGGTGACTGGGATTTTTACTTCAGCGGCTCCCAGAAAGGTGTGGCTCAAGTCACCTTTCTTGGTGATTTCACGCTAACTGGATTTGAGATCCTTATGCCCGGCAAGCCGAGACCGTCGGGTTCCAGTGCGGCTGCCAATCCACGCGGTGGGACTTCCACGAGTGTCGATCCTAGAACCGGCCAGCCCAAAGATGGGTCTGGTACGAGTACGTTTTCGTGGGGCGGACGCATTATTGATGGATTCTGGGGCTTCGACGAAAAAGGGAAATTAGTCGGTGCTATAACCTTTACCTCGGCTTCAAGCACCAACGGGTTGAGTTTTGCGGGAACCGTTGTCGCAGGGACCCGAATTACGCTTCGGGGCTCGGACGAAAGCGGTATCATGATCTACCGCGGTGTTCCAAGGACTGCGCTCCCCGATATCTCCGGCGACTACACGGGCACAGGGAAGAAAGGCAGCGCCAAGCTCACAAGCATACTCTCCCTTGCTCCTTCTGAAAATCCGAACATCTATGACGTTGTGATCCATGGGCCCGGCTACGATGGCACCGGCATCGGGTTGCTGACCTCCAACAACAGGCTGGGCATCTACTATGAAATCGGAACTACGAATCCTTCCATCGTCGCATTGAGCGGTTCGTTCAATACAACCCGGCTGAAAGGGACGGTGACTGGAACGGACGGAACCAACAACCTCTCGCTTAAAGTTGTTGTGATGCCGCAGTTCTAAGCTCGCTGAAACCGATCCTGAGCTTCTTTTCAAAAGCCGCCCGTCTCGGGCGGCTTTTCTCTTTCACTGAATGGCCAACCCCTGTCGGATGCCGAACTTCTCCACCCGCTTTCGCAGTGTCGCCCGCGTGATGCCGAGGAGTTTGGCTGCCTGGACTTGATTTCCCTGAGTCTCGATCAGCGCCTGGATAACGAGTTCGCGTTCGACCGCCGGAATTACCTTCAGCTTGGAATCAAGCTTGGCGCGGTGGAACAGGGCCTTGGCCAATGTTGCGACATCTGCGTTTCCAACTTCAGCCACTGGGTTTGCCCGGTCAGATCGAGATTCTCCAGTCGGTGCGCATCGAGGAGCGGTGAGCTCCGGCGGAAGGTCAGACGGAAGAATCGCGTCGCCCTTCGTCACCACCAGCGCGCGACGCATGATGTTCTCCAACTCCCGAACATTCCCGGGCCAATGATAGCCTTCCAGGAGAGACAAGGCGTCTTGAGAGATTGATTTGGGCGGCTGGTTTTGTTCCTGACCAAACTTCTTGAAGAAATAGTTTACCAGCAGCCGGACATCGTCCGTTCTCTCCCGGAGCGCCGGCATGGCGATGCGCACCACGTTCAGTCGGTAGAAGAGATCTTCGCGAAATTCTTTCGTTGCCACGGCCTTCTCCAAGGGTTTGTTCGTTGCCGCGATGACCCGGACGTCCACCTTGATCGGCTGATTTCCCCCGACGCGCTCAAACGTGCCGGATTGGAGCACCCGAAGGATCTTGGTCTGGGTGGCCAGGGTCATGTCCCCGATCTCATCGAGGAAAATGGTTCCGTGGTTACATTGCTCGAACTTTCCGATGCGTTGGTTCGCGGCACCCGTGAATGCGCCACGCTCGTGCCCGAAGAGTTCACTTTCGAGGAGGTTTTCGGGAATCGCCGCGCAGTTGATGGCGAGGAACGCCCGGCTGGAGCGTTGGCTGTGATTGTAGATGGCGCGGGCAACCAGCTCTTTTCCCGTGCCGCTTTCGCCCGTGATGAGCGCCGTGGCGTCCGAGGCGGAAAGCTGCCCAATCAGTTTGAAAACGTTCTGCATCTGCTCGCATCGCCCTACAATGCCGAGGTCGTAGTCTTCTGATTCAAGGAGCGGCTGGTAGGAAACGACCTGCTTCATCGCCCGCGCGGCCTTCAACGCATCGAATACGATTTGCTTGAGCTTCGGAACATCAAACGGCTTGAGCAGATAATCGTACGCCCCGAGCTTCATGGCTTCGATCGCGGTTTGCGTCGTGCCGTAGGCGGTCATCATGATCACGGGCAGCTTGGCGTCGAGCTGGCGCAGGCGGCGCAATGTTTCAAGCCCGTTGATGCCGCCCATGCGGATGTCCATGATCACCAGGTTCGGCTTGAGCTTGGGGATGATACGCAAGCCTTCTTCGCCGCTGGTCGCGGTCGTCAGTTCAATCTCTGGCGAATCAAATATCCTTCGGAACGAATATTGAACGTCGGTCTCGTCGTCGATGAGCAGTAGTTTGTCCATGCCTGTGAGAATTAGTGATACGTGATGCCGGGGGGCTGGAAAGAAAATAATCGTGCGGAAGCCGGGCGCGTGGGCGGAACGAGGTTCAAATCGGGTTCGTATCCGGCAGGTTCATCTGCGCGATATCTCGACGGTCTTTCATCGTGAGATAAACGAGTCCGCCCACCAAACTCCAGAGCAGGCTGCCGGCATAAGCGAGCAGGGAGAGCGAAAGCGCAGCCGTGGGATCGATGTCAATCGCCGGTATGGTCAACATTTGCACGAACAGGTTCTCGCGCACTCCGAGACCGTTTGGTGAGATCGGCAGGGCGGAGATGCAGATGACAATCGGCACCGCGACGAACATCACCATCGGATCCACCGAGATGTTCATGCCTTGGGCGAGGACGATGAACTGTACGACGCACGCCGCGTTCATCAGCATCGAGATGATGAGGGATTTTGCGACGAAGAAGCGGCTCTGGCCGAAGAGGCGGCAGGAATCCAGCGTGTTCTCCAGCCATTGGCCCTTGGGCAGGCGACGCAGCCAGACGCGGGCTCCGGACCAGCGTCGGGTGACGCCGCCCCAGAACGCCGTCCCCAAAATCACGGAGCCGGCGAGCATCATCGCAACGACGGACCAGGCGAGCGGCCGGGCCCAAGAATCTGCCGAAAGCAGATCTCGGTTGAAGAGCATCATGGCGCACGCGAAGAGGAGCATGGCCCAGAGACCGATTAACCGGTCCACCACCACCGTGAGCACGGCTCCCGTTTTCTTGTTCTGCGCCTCCCGGGCCGCAAACCAAGCTTTCATCAGATCGCCGCCGTTGGAGCCGAGGAGGACGGAGTTGAAGAAATGGGCGGCGAAGGATATCTGTGCCGTCCGTTTCCAGCTCACGTTCAATCCCTGCGCCTGCAAGGCGAGACGCCAGCGCGCGACTCCGAGGACGAGGGTGGAGCCCATGAAGACCAGCGAGAAGGCGAAATGAGACGGCGAGACTTTGCCCAATGTCCGGGCGAGTTCACCCGGCCCGGTCGTCCAGCCGCGACGCCATTGTTCGGTGCGGGGAAGTTTGTTGAACTCCTCCTCGCCTTCCTTCACTCGGGCTTCGTTTACGAAGATGCTGTGGAATACCCACGTGAGAAGAATCACGCAGAGTCCAATCCTCCAGCTCGTTTGCCACAGTTTTTTCACTCGAGAATGCTGAATCCTATTCCGGTCCCCAGATGGACTTCAGCTTCTCGATGCCGCCCTTGGCATCCTCAGGACTCAAGGAAGGGCTGAGCTCGAATACTTTCAAGTGATCCGGACGGACCAGCGGCTTCAGTGCTTCCCAGTCAATCGTGCCCTTTCCTGGCGGACGATGATCTCGTCCTGGAAATTCCACGTCATGCACATGAAACCCATAGAGCCGCTCGCTCATGGATTCCAGGTGCGCGCGGTGGTTGATGAACCCGAGGTTCTCCTTGATCTGCGCGTGGCCGGTGTCATGCCAATAGACCACCGTCGGGTCGCGCAGCTCTTTCATGAACATCGCGTAATCGCTCTCGAACGGGATTTCTTCCAGCGCCTCGCGGTTTTCGATGCCGAGTTTAATGCCGCGAGGTTTGGCTTCGTCCACGATGCGGCGGATCGATTCCAAGGCGTTCTCCATGTAGCGCCCCTTCTTCTTTTCGCGCACCTCGCGGACTTCCTGACATAGCTTGTCGAATTTTGGCGTGCCTTTCTTTCCTTCGCCCACCATGTCCACCAGCGTGTCAGTGTAATCCTTCATGTCCACGCAGCCGGTGTGCAGCACCACGAGCTTGGCCTTCACGCGCACGGCCGTTTCCAGCGTCTTCAAGGTGTGCTTGAAAGCGCTCTCTCTCTCCCGGCGATCCTCAGAGGAGAATTTGTAGATGTTCGGCGCGGCGCGGTCCACGCCCATGGGCAGCGGACAGAAGTTATGGAGAGTGGAAATTTTAATCTCACCGGCTTCCACGGCTTCGAAGATTCCGGGCAAAAGGCTGATCCGGATGCCGTGGCTTAGCTCGGCGTATTCGAATCCCAAATCGCGGATCTCGCGCAACATGGCGCGACCGTCTGTGTGGCGGTGAGAATTCCAGCAGGTCGATAGCGAATACATAGGAACCAAACGGTAGTGGTAAAATAAGGGAACTTAGTTTCCCAAAGGGGGATAATCCTGTGAACCGCAAAAGAGGTTCCCCTGCTTCAACAAAAATGCCGGGTGCAGTTCCATGATAGAGCGCACCCGGCTTGCGAAGTTCAAAATGTTGGAAGTGATTACAGGTCAGCGTAGCGGGCAGTAAGCATCGCGGAGAAACGCGCGACCTTTTCCTTGCGACGACGACGTTCGCTCGGCTTCTCATAAGTCCGATGGGCACGGACATCCTTCAGGGTGCCTTCCCGGTCGATCTTCTTTTTCAACCGGCGCAACGCCCTGTCCACCGATTCACCTTTTTTTAGTCTAATTTCGGTCAACTCAACTCACTTCCTCTCTCGGACGGGAAGGCCGGTCTGGGCAACAATTGCCAAGCCGCCTTCGAGTCGGGTGGCGACACTAGGTTTGGCCAATCGGCTTGTCAATCGGCAAAACTCCGCTGGACGGTAGTCAAATGGTCTGGCTCAGAAACCCGCCATCCACCCGGATGTCCGTGCCCGTGACGAAGCTGCTGGCCTGATGGCTGGCGAGGAATACACATGCGCCAATCAATTCCTGAGATTCGCCGAAGCGGCCCATTGGCGTGTGACCCCAGATGGATTTTGTGCGCGCCGTCGGGGAGCCGTCCTCGTTGAAGAGAAGCTTGCGGTTTTGTTCCGCCGGGAAGAACCCGGGAGTGATGCTGTTCACCCGGACTCCTTTTGTCGCCCACTCGCGCGCGAGGAAGAGCGAAAGGTTGAGCACCGCCGCCTTCGCCGAGGAGTAGCTGACCACGCGTGAGAGCGGCAGATGTGCTGAGACGCTCGCGATATTGATGATGCTGCCGCGCCCACGCTTCGCCATCGCCGGCCCGAACTCCTGGCATGGCAGAAAGACACCGCCGACCAGGTTCAAATCAAAGTTTGCCTGCCAGTCCTCCAGCTTGATTTGCTCGAAGGCATGGTCCGCTGTCACGGTCACCTTCGGGTCATTTCCGCCGGCGGCATTCACCAGAATCGTCGGCGCGCCCAAGCTCGCCTCGATCTTCTCATGCGCTTCGGCCAGGCTGCAGCGCGAACTGGCGTCTGCGGCAAAGAACACCGCTGTGCCGCCCTTCGCTGTGATGGCGTGGACCCGGGCTTCGCCGCGTTCAGCGTTGCGTCCGAGCACGGCAACCTTGGCTCCGGCGGCCGCCAGGCCTTCTGCCAAAGCCCCGCCTAAAACGCCTGTGGCACCAATGACGACCGCAACTTCACCCTGCAAATTAAATAGGTTCATAGAAATCGATTGAACTGGGATTGTGCACAGTCATTGCGGGCGGTGAAGGAGATTTTCAAATGCTGCGGGCACTGAAAGTGAGTCAGCAGCGAGCAACTTACCCCCGAATGAGGGTATGGCTTGGATCTCGTTCGGTGCCTCATCGTTTGCCCGTGCATGCACCCAGACTCTTGGAATGTCGTCGCTGTCGGCAAACGCGGTTCGCCGGGTGGTGACACGAGTCTTTCCCTGATGCATTCTGTTTCCATGATTGTCCGCTTTTTGAGAACGCTGCAAACGTCGCGTCGCAGCATATTCGTGCTTCTGATGGTCTCCCAGACGGTGGCGACCTCGATGGCGGCAACGGTCGATGTCTCGAAGCTTCCTCCGTCGGCGACTCGGACGATTGACTTCAAGGACGACATTCAGCCGCTCTTCGCAAAATCGTGCGTGTCCTGTCACGGCCCCGAGAAGCAGAAGGGTGAATTTCGTCTCGACTCAAAAGTGGCAGCGCTCAAGGGCGGTGAAAATTACACCCCCGCCATCAAGCCCGGCGACAGCGCAGGCAGCCCGTTGATTCATCTGGTTGCCGGTCTGGTACCGGACTCGAAGATGCCGGCCAAGGGCGATCCGCTCACGGCGGAGCAAGTCGGCGTGTTGCGAGCGTGGATTGATCAAGGCGCCAGGTGGCCGGAGGAAGGTCGCGCCGAAGTGGATCCGATCAAATCGCATTGGTCGTTCCAGCCTGTGAAGAGGCCTTCCGTTCCGGCGCCAGCAAATCGTAAAGCGCAAAGCGTAAATCCAGTCGATGTCTTCATCGGCGCCAATCTGGCTGAGAGCAAGCTCACCGCATCGCGCGAAGCGGACCGTGTGACGCTCATCCGCCGGCTCTACTTCGTCATGCTCGGTCTGCCGCCGACCCCGGAGGAAGTCGCGGCGTTCGTGGCGGACAAGAAATCGCAGGCGTTCGAGCGGCTCGTGGACAAGGTGCTGGACGACTCGCGCTATGGAGAACGCTGGGCCCGCCATTGGCTCGATGTGATTCGCTTCGCCGAGAGCAACGGCTTCGAGACGAATCGCGAGCGGCCGAACGGCTGGCGGTTCCGCGACTACGTGATCGCCGCGTTCAACGACGACAAACCTTACAACCAGTTCGTCCGCGAACAGATCGCCGGTGACGCGCTGGGCGTGGATGTCGCGACGGGATTTCTCGTCGGCGGACCGGTGGATATCGTGGGCAGCCCGGATATCGTGCTGACCTCGCAGCAGCGCGCCGATGAACTCGACGACATGGTGGGCACGACCGGCACAGCCTTTCTCGGCCTGACGCTGGGCTGCGCGCGCTGTCACTCGCACAAGTTCGATCCGATCTCCCATCGCGAATATTACTCGATGGCGGCGGTGTTCGCGGGCGTGCGGCATGGTGAACGTGCTTTGCCGCTGCCGAAAGATCGGAAGGAGGAACTTGCGAGGGCAGATGATCGCATCAAGGAGTTGGAGACGCAGCTCGCGCGTTTCATTCCCAAGCCTGTCACCGCCAGCGTGACCACCAACATCACGGGCAAGACGCTGCGTCCCGCAGTGAACGCCGTGAAAAACGAGGATGCCTTCGCGCCGGTTGAGGCGAAATTTCTGCGGTTCACCATACTCGCGGCGACGGGCGGCGAGCCGTGCATTGATGAGCTCGAAGTGTGGCAAGTTCCGGATCTTGTGCCTGGGCTCGGCCCGATACATCGAAACGTTGCTCTGGCCGCAAACAAGGCGCGCGCCACGGCCTCCGGCAGTCTCGCGGGCTACGAGATTCATAAGCTGGAGCACCTCAACGACGGTCGCGCTGGCAACAGTCGCTCGTGGATTTCCAGCGAGTCGGGACGCGGCTGGGTGCAGCTGGAGTTTGCGAAAGCCGAGCGCATCGAGCGCGTCGTGTGGGGACGCGACCGAGACGGGCAGTTCAAGGATCGTCTCGCCACCAATTACCGGATCGAGGCTGCGCTGACGACGAACGAGTGGAAGCTGGTCGCCAGCTCGGAGGACCGCGAACCGTTCAAGGGCAAGAGCGAGAAGCCGGCGGGCCCGATGTATCGCTTCGACGACGCGCCGCTGGCGGAAGCGGAGCAAGGCCGCCAATGGCTGGCTGAACTGGAGAAGGTCCGGAAGGAGCGGAGTGCGCTCTCGAAGTCATCGATGGTTTACGCCGGTAACTTTTCCCAGCCCGGCCCGACGTATCGATTCCATCGCGGGGATGCGATGCAGAAGCGCGAGACGGTGCCGCCGGGAACCCTGGCGGTTTTCAAACCGCTCACGCTGGCGACGAACGCGCCGGAACAACAGCGCCGGCTGCAGCTCGCGGACTGGATTGCCAGCCCGGAAAATCCGCTGACCGCGCGCGTAATTGTGAATCGCCTGTGGCAACATCACTTCGGGTTCGGGCTGGTGACCACGCCGAATGATTTCGGAAAGAACGGCACCAAGCCAACGCATCCGGAGCTTCTCGACTGGCTGGCGAGCGAGCTGGTGGCGAACGGGTGGAGCATCAAGAAATTACAGCGGCAGATTCTCACGTCGGCAACGTGGCGTCAGTCCAGCGCGCCGAGTGAAGAGGCGTTGAAGGTCGATGCAGGCAGTCGGTTGCTCTGGCGCTTTCCTCCACGCCGGCTGGAGGCGGAGGGCATTCGCGACAGCATTCTCGCGGTGAGCGGCAATCTGGATCGCACGCCGGGCGGCCCGAGCTTCTTCCTGCACGAGGTCGATCGCGAAAACGTTTATCACTACCACCCGAAGGAGAAGTTCGGCCCCGCTGAAACGCGTCGGATGGTTTACGCCTTCAAAGTCCGCATGGAGCAGGATGGCATCTTCGGTTCCTTCGATTGTCCTGACGGCAGCCTCGTCATGCCCAAGCGCAGCGTCTCGACCACGCCGTTGCAGGCGCTGAACTTGTTTAACAGCCGGTTCGTCCTCGATCAGTCGGAGACGTTTGCCGAGCGCTTGCGCAAGGAAGCGGGCGATGACGTTTCCGCCCAGATAAGCAAAGCATGGCAACTGGCGTTCAATCGCGCGCCGGAAAAATTCGAGGCGAAGGAAGCTGTTGCGTTTGCGAAGGCGGAAGGACTGCCGGCGTTTTGCCGAGCGGTGCTGAACGCGAACGAATTTCTTTT
>CAMCCU010000205.1 GCA_945872975.1 Pedosphaera parvula Ellin514 | reverse complement strand
GATCGCGCGAGAGACTCTCCCGTTCGCGATAGGCGAGCAGCAGCTCCGAGTTCGCGGCGTGCAGCGCCTCCATTACCCGCGCCTGCGCTTCCCGCGCCCGGATTTGCACGAAGAGCAGGCCGGAGGCGAGCAGGGTCAAGCCAGCTCCTACGGCTCCCGTCAGCCAGGCCCAGGGCTGCATCGATTGAGCTTCGAACGCTGCCGTGCTCCAGGCATCGACCATCAGCCGACGATAGTAGAAGCGCATCTCCATCGTCCTCTTGAACGCAGGCTTGGCCGGCTCCACGGTGCCGGGCAGGAAGTTCCTGGAATCAGCGATCAGATCGATGCGTTCGCCGGTGCTGCGGGCCGTGAAGACTTTGAATCCCAGGGGCGACGCGTTCGTGCCGAACCGTTCCAGTAGCAATCGCTCCATGTCCACGCTGGCGAAGGCAACTCCGCGCCACGCCGCCGATTCCAGCACGACCCAGGAGTGGTCCTCCTTCGTCCGCAAGGTGGATGGTGCGTAGAGGCGCAGACCTCGCAATGATTTTCCGTAGAGTGCGGCGGGACCGATTTCCTCCAGCGACGAGGTCTGAATCTCGTTGCGGGCCGCCACTTCCTCGACCCGCCGTGCCTCCGCCCACCGGCGTTGATCGTTAGGTGACTGGTACAGCAGATCTTTCCCGAGGAAGAGGTGATTGGTGAACCACGCCTGGCGGTTCAGGTCGGCAGACTGGTAGAGCACCACGGGCAGGTGCGGGTCGCCTTCAAGTTCGATGACTTCATGCCTTGGCTCCGTCACGGCGGGATGTATCCGGTAGGCGAATCCATGCCGTGCTGACCACTGCGCTTCGTGCGCCGCCACGTTCGCGGGCAATACCTGTTCGGCGTATCCGATGCCAATTACGCCGGGATACGAGTAGGGAAACCGGCTCCCATGCAGCCAGTTCTTCCAGTCCTCATGGCTCACCTGCGGCTGGCTGGCGATCCAGTCCTTCGCCCGGACGCATAAGGCGGCGATGCGTTCCCACTCCGAGTCTGTCTTCTGCTTGAAGCGTTGCAGCGCCTCGTCGAAACGCGCCGCATCGCCGCGCCGCGCCGTCATCGCGATCCCTCCCCCGCCGACCGTGGAAATCAAAAGCCCGGTGGCCAGTGTCCAGCGCACTGTCTGATAGCCGGGCTGCAATCCTTGCTTTATCCAGGGCACCAGTCGCTCGCGGTATTTGGGAAAAAGTTTCGCGGCCAGCAGGCCGACGAGAAGCGCGAGCGCGATCCGCCAGCCCATGCTCCACACGCGCCTGGCCCTGGCGGGCCGTTCCACTTCCGCCGCCCAACCGCCGCGCCCTCGGGCCACCAGCCCTGCCATCTCTTCGTTCGAGAGCAACCGGTCGAACGCCACCACGTCATCCTGCTCCACGGTGCACGGTGCCCCGACGGTTTTGACGGCGCCGGGTTCGTAAAGCTCGGAACTCAATCTCACCGCCGCGAGCGCAATTTGATGTTTCGGATCCCAGCGCTGCCGGGAAACCTCGATCCCATTGACCCAAAGATGCTGCATGATTGGATCTGACCCACAGGCCAGGTGGACCCATTCTCCGAGCACCATCGAGTTTGACCCAGCCATCTGTGCGCCGGTCCATGGGTTGGTTCGCTGCGGAAAATCTCGGGTGGCGAGTAGCGCATACGGCCGACCGCCCTCAAATCCTGCCCTCAGTTCGAACACTGCCGATTGCGCTGCCCGGACGACCACAAAGTTGGTCGGCCAGACACCGGACTTGGATCGGACGCGAACCCAGCCCGCCCATGTCCAGTGGTCGTCGGAGGGCCCCCAAAGACCGAGTTCAGTGGATGACCCTTCGCTGGTATAGTAGGCGGCATCTCCATCGACTGGGACAACCCGCACGCCTTGCCCGATCTTCGTGGCCATTTGGACGAGCGGCTGGCTGTCACTGCGATCTCCCGTCCACCACGCCAGCCAGCCCGTGGCCCACGGCTCGATCGGACGCGAGAGCCACCCGCACAGCCCCAGCCACAGCAGCGCCGACACGAAAAAGACATACCACACCCGCCACCAATGGCGTTCGTAGCGTGTCATCCGCCCGTGCTCCTCACTCATGCGTCAGAATCCCTCCGGAGTGATGATCGCATGGGTAATAGTAGCCGACGACGTGAGGAGGCCCATCTACGGCCCCAGCGGGGCCAATGAAGGTAGCCGGTGGGAAGCCACGACCGCAGGGAGAGCGCACCCACCGGTTCATCCACCCGAACATCTCGCGCCCCAGCGGGGCGCATGACGCCAGCCTTCGACTCCATTTCATGCGCCCCGCCGGGGCGCGTACGCTCTTCCATTCGATCCGGTGGGTGCGCTTGGTTTCACCAAGCTTCCCACCGGCTACTCTCATCCGCGCCTCCGGCGCGAGAAGGGGCTGGGTAGATTCGGGGTGGGTTCTTTCTACAAAGATTCCGCTCCTACGGAGCTGACCTGACGCGCCCCTCCGTGCTTTCCTTTCGTGCCCTTTGGCGTGTTTGGCGGATCTCATCCCCTGCGTTCCCTCCCAAACCCCGCGCCGCTGTAGCCGCCGACCGGTTTTGAACATGGCTCTGGGTTCTTTGCGTTCTTTCGCGGCCCATTCAACTGCCGGATTTGGGGTCATCTGCACCGATCATACCGGAACCCCATTTCCTGTCGCTAGTGACAAATGTCATGGGTGACCCATGACATTTGTCACTATTGCGGACGCAATTCTTTGGCGGTATGTCAGTAGTGTGCGTTTTCGGAAACAGGCAATCTTTTTCCCGAAATCAGTGATTTGGCCCGATGCGCACGCTGCGGTTTCGGTTGCCCGACGCAACGGGCACGCGGACGTGCTTCGCGGTTGGCGGGCTGCGCCTGCAATGCATCAAGAATTTTTGCCAGGGACGTGGAGTGGGAGTGTTGGAGAAACGCAATGAAATGGGCGGCAGACCGGCATCGCAGGCATCGAACGAATCGATGAACCTCGCGGAATCGCCGGTCTGCCGCGCCGGCTTCAGCCGGGACGATACAGCCCGTGTTTCAGGGCGGCACAGGCCACCGGCCAGCCCCCCTCAGGGCGCTGTATGGAATCACTTCGATTCCATCTTCCATATCCCCTTCCACTCCAGCGGCGGCGCAGCCGCAAGCGTTGCGCAACGCTCCGCCAGCACGCGGCTCGGCCGGTCATTGAACTCCGCCCCCAGCTTCTCGAAGAGCGCTCTAGCCGCAGCGAAACGTCCGGCGCTGTAGTCGTCGTAAGCCTGGGCGTAACGCTCGCAAAGCCCGGCGAAGTCTCTGGGCACGCAGGGATTCTCACACTCGAACAGCTCCACCGGCGCGCTCTTCCCCTTCACAATCACGCGGTCCACCAGACGTCGTGCCATCGGCCGGGTGAAACCAGCGAGCGCTTCGCCGGACACGAGCAACTTCACGCCATAGAATTTCGTGAGAGCCTCAATCCGCGCCGCCTCATTCACCGAATCGCCGACGAGTCCGTAGTCTAACCGCAGCGCCGATCCTTTGTTGCCGACAAGCACGCTCCCGCTGTGCAACGCCACGCCGTAGCCGAACAGCTTCTGCACTTCCGGCGAGAGCGAGGCGCGGAGCTTTTCCATCGCCTCGATCAACTTGATGGCGGCGCGTTGGGCGCGGTCGGCGGAATCCGGCTGCGGCTGCGGCGCTCCCCAGTAGCTGAGAAATTGATCACCGAGGAAGTGCTCAAGGTTCCCTTCCTCGCTCATGATGGCGGTCGTCTGAACCTCAAAGACCTGGTTGAGCAATTCAAACATCCCCTTCGGACCAAGCGTCTCCGCCAGCGGCGTGGAGTTGCGAAGGTCGGTGAGCAACATCGTGACGTCCGCGCGCCGTGCGGTCATGGAACCCGGATCAGCGAGCACCGCCTCCAGCACGCGCGGCGAGAAGTAAAGACCCATGGTGTGACGCAGCTTGATGCGCTCCAGTTGTTCCGCGATGAAGTCGTAGCCCAGCGCCACCAATCCGCACGCGATCAACGTCAGCATCGGCGAGACGACGGGCACGATGAGATTCGCGTGATTGAACAACGCATACGCGGCAAACAGCCCGGTGACGCTCACCACCATGATCGCGACCAAGCGCTTCACCGGCTGTCGCACGAACTGGCAGAACGCGGCGGCGATCAATCCCGCCAGACCGATGACTCCAAGATTCCCCGCCAATGGAAGCTCGTGCAGAAACTCCCCCTGCAACGCCGCGTTGATGATGTTGAGGTGAATCTCCGGGCCAGCCATCTGCTCCTTGAACGGCGTGAGATGAGAATCCTGGAAGATGTTCGCCGTCGGCCCGATGAGCACGAGCTTGTCCTTGAAGAACTCTCCGCTGGCGTAGTTCAGTTTCCAGATCTTCGGCGTCAGCACGTCGCCCACCGGATGCATCCTGAAACCAAACCCCGGCGCGGCGGCGAAGCGAATGCGTTGCAGTTCCGTTCCAGCCGGGACACGCCCAGCTTCACCGAACTTCGCCAGCGCGCGGGCAGCGAGAGATTCAATCATCGCATCAGGTGGAGCCTCAATCGAGTCGCGCAACTCGCGGTTCGTTCGTCGAAATGCAGCGTGACGAAACACCCCATCGCCATCCGGCCAGATGTTAACAAAGCCAACACGCCGATCCAGAGCCGCTGGCTGGCCGGGTTGCCCAGGAATAAGCGAGGCGTTGGGAGCGGCAAGCTGGCCCAAGATGCCGCGATCGGTTTCGACCGGGCTGTAGTTGCTGCCAATGACCACTCGGTCCTTGAACTGGTCGAGCACGCGGCGCAATTCCGCATCGCCCTCAGCTTCGGTCGCGAACACGAGATCGATCACGATGGCCTTCGCGCCCGCGTTGGCGAGGCGCTCGATCAGCGCAGCCCAGACATTGCGCGACCACGGGAACCGCCCGCGCAAGGATGCGAGAACCGGATCGTTCGCGGCTTCCTCGGGCAGAATCTCGCCGTCGTAGCTGGGACGGTCGATGCCGATCAAGACGAGGTTCGGATCGAGCGGAGCCTTGCGCCCGAGCCGCGTGAACCAGTCCTGCGCGTAGCTCTCCGCGTCCTGGTTCAAATGCTGCAACGGCACGAACCATTGCAGGCCGACCATTGCCAGAGTCACCAGGCCACAGATCCAAAGCACGATTGCTCCACGACGGCAGCTTTGGCTTCCCGATGAGGTTCCAGTCATTGGTGTGGTGACGTGTCGTTTGTCGCGGATGTTTCTTGGATGTTTGACACATCCGGCATTTGGGCGTTAAACAGGGCGACCTTATTTACCCGCTCGCATGAAAACAATAATTCTTCTCGCCGCGCTCCTCTCGGTATCGAACCCGCCCATTCAAGCGGCGCAGCTCACCGAAAGCACGGTCACGGAAATCATCAAGGACGTGAATCTCCTCCCGTCCGGCGCCACGACCACCGCGCCGGCGAAGATGAACGAGCTCGTGAAAGCGCCGGACCGCATCCGCACCGGAGCGGCGTCGCGCGCGGAACTGACGGCGCCCGACAAGACCATCACCCGCGTCGGCGCGAACACGGTGTTCTCGTTTGAAGGCAAGGATCGCTCCGTGAATCTGGAGAGCGGCAGCCTGCTGTTCCACTCGCCCAAGGGCAAAGGCGGCGGAACAATCAAGTCCGGCGGCGCCTCGGCAGCAGTGCTCGGCACCACGCTCATTGTGTCGTCGGTCGCAGGTGGCGGATTCAAGGTCGTCGTGCTCGAAGGCACCGGCCGCGCCACCTTGGCAAACGGACGGTCGAGACGGTTGAAGGCCGGACAACTGGTGTTCGTCCTGCCCGGCGGCACGGACTTCAGCGAGGTGCTCAACATCAATCTCGGCCGACTGATCGCCGGTTCACAGTTGGTCGGCGGCTTCTCCAAAGAGCTGCCGTCGCGGACCTTGATCAACCGGGCCGTTCAGAAACAGGACAAGGATCTGGCGAAGGGTCGCGCCACGGACACCGGCGTGAAGGCTGACGACTATGCCGCCGGCCGGATGCCCGCCAACGGCCTCGACGCGATGGACCACGTCTCCTATGGAGCCGCACTTCCGCCAACCCTCACTCCCGAACAAGTCTTTCAACTGGGCGGCGGCGGACAAGCGAATGGACCGCAAGGTGGTCCTGGCGGCGCCGGCATCGCGCCAGTCAAACGAATCCGATGATTGCTTTGCGCCAACCAGAATGAAAACCAACCAACCCATCATGCGTTACACAACGTTCGCTTTCTCCAGCCTCGGACTGGCCGTCGCCGTCCAGACCGCATTCGCACAAGT
This sequence comes from Pedosphaera parvula Ellin514, assembly GCA_945872975.1. Classification (GTDB taxonomy): domain Bacteria; phylum Verrucomicrobiota; class Verrucomicrobiia; order Limisphaerales; family JADJPG01; genus JADJPG01. The sequence goes on along the minus strand of CAMCCU010000205.1, from coordinate 2,731 downwards.
CGGCGTGGTCCGCCAGGTGGACAGCGCGCAACAACGACGCGAACTCGGGCAACCGGCCAAGACTCTGGGCGACGGCGAAACCGTTCCCGAATTGTACACGGGCGAAGCCAGCGATGTCGGGCCGCAGTCCGTGGTGAAGTTCAAGTCCCGCAAGAGCTACCTCGAGCTGTCTGCGGATGCGCAGTATTTCCATACCGACAACATGTTCCTCTCGGATGGCGGGAAGGTCGGGACAGACGTGCTCGTCAGCATGGTGCAGGCGGCGCTGGCACCGGGAGCCTATGCCCTGGGCGAAGGACAGTTCTCGCCGCGCCTGGGCTATCGGCATGAGTGGTTCAACTTCGGTCTGGCCACTTCGAAAGAGATCGAAGTGTTTGACTTCAACACGAGCGAATTCCGACAGGCGAAGTTGCGTGAGTTCGATTTCAACGCACAAACCGTCTTCACCGACGGACGCTGGCGTCAGGGGAACTGGATCGTCGGCGCGGGCTTTGACTACCTGCGGTTGCTCGACTCCGATCGCTACGAACAATTCTACGACGAATATGTTCCGCGCTGGGAAGTCCGGCGGATCATCCCGCTGCGCAATGCCGACGCGATCTCGGTCGCGTATGAGGGCGACTATCGCTTCACCGATTCCGATCTTCCTCCTTCGGCAGAAGACAGCGACCTCATCGATCGCACCGACCACAGCCTCGTCCTCAATTTCACCCATGTGCTCTGTGCGCAGGCCATCGTGCAGCCTTACTACCGCTTTCAATACACGCACTTCACCGCCGGCCAGCAGCGGGATGATTACCTGAACACCATCGGCATCGCCCTGCACTGCCCGCTGACGCGCCAGATTTCACTCCGCGCCTTCGTGAGCTACGACATCATGAAGACAAGCAGCAGCTTCGCGCAGGATTACAACAAGCTCGACGCCGGCGGCGGTCTCGGACTGACGATGCGGTTTTAATTCGAACGCCGAAACTGAATCAGTTTTAGCCCGTGAGACGTCCTGAATTCGTGGGAGATTCTCTTCAGGGCTGAAGACCCGCGCTATGACAGCCCGGGGCAACGCCCCAGGCCTGGCCCAAGATGGTCTCCCAGGCTAAAACGGCGGGACACGTTTTCGCTTCTTCTCTGTGTTCCCTGCGTTCTTTCGCGGCCACCTTCGGAATCCCGGGTAAGCTCGCCGTCTGTCATCCAGTCGCGCGCCATCCGCTGCCAGTCAGGCCACGAATGCTGTCTGCCCAACGCCATTCTCTCCCAGACTATCGCCATTCCTTCACGGAGGATCGACATTTTCTCTTGGCGGATCGTCATTCCTTCGAGGGAGATCGACGTATTCTCTTGGAGGATCGTCATTCTCTCCCAGACGATCGACGTTTGCTCATGAAGGATCGTCATTCCTTCATGGCGGATCGACGTTTTCTCCTGAGGGACCGCCATTCGCTCCCGGAAGATCGTCGTTCGCTCGGAGCGAATGACGCATACGAGACGAGGCGCACAAATCACTACGTTGAAGCCACAGCGGTTTACGGAAAACAGCCCGGTTCTCCGGCTGTTATCGGTGGAGTAGGAGAAGGGCCGCATGCCTCTCCTGGCCATCCCAGCGGGATGCCAGAAGGTAGCCGGGGGTTGAGGAGCGCAGTGCGCGACGATACCCCCGGTGCGTGCGCAGCCACTCCTGCATCCCGGCGGGATGCCAGATTCTCCGCACAGAACACCGGTTCTGACACCCCGCCGGGGTGCGACTTCTTACCATGCCTGAACCGGGGGTATCGCTTCGCTCGACCCCCGGCTACCTTCTGACATCCCTCCAGGATGTCGCAGTCCGACTTCTCCCCCTCGCATCTATTCCACTGGAAACAGCGAGGAACCGGCTAAGTGACGTTGGGATTAAAGGCAACGAGTCATCCGGGGACTCCACTCCCCGACAGATTGCCTCCAGCTCAGCATGGAGTTGAAGGCAATGAGTCGTCCGGGGACTCCACTGACTGACAGATTGCCTTCACCGCAAAGCTCCGGGGAGCCCAATGACGCACGGCAGCATGCTCCCCGAATCATTCAGGGGAAGTCACGGGCTGCCCGATCGCTTTCGGCTCCTGAGCCGGACGTTCCCTATCGCAGCAGCCGACGAAGGCAAACGAAGATCCCAATGCTGGACTTGGACTTGCCAAACCAGATTTTTCTCGCGTGAGAAAGGGGCGGCAACTAGTCTCACTGCGTTCTTCACAGACAAACGCGAACGGCTTATGGACATCAACTTCAAGTGTCGGCATTGCGAGCAAGACCTCACCATCGACGCCACTGCCAGCGGCAGCGAGATTCAATGCCCGGCTTGTGCTGGCACTATCGTCGTCCCCGCTGCTGCTCCCGCGCCTGAACCTGCCGCAGGCGAACCCAAGATCGTCAACCCCATCTCCACCTCCGCCGGCGCGAAGGAAGTGAAACACTTCGTCGTGCCCCAGCGCGAGAAGGTGCCGGAGCCTCTCATCGGCAAGCCCCTCAAGTCCCTCGAAGCCGGCGCGCACGAGGGCATTCAACTTCGCATCAAGTGCATCCGCCACCACGATTGCGTGGAGGTCGGCAAGGATCACTTTGATGATGTCGTGACGACCTTTCTGAACAAGATAGGCGAAGCGAGCATCATCAAGCTCGACACCTTCAACTACGCGCACCGCGATCTGGAAACGCGCGATTGGGTGACCGACTACGGAGTGTTCATCTTCTACAAGAACTGACG
>CAMCCU010000204.1 GCA_945872975.1 Pedosphaera parvula Ellin514 | reverse complement strand
GGCGCGAGAGCGGTCACTGTGCTGCCCGTGAAGTCGAACTCCACGCCGTTGATGAAGCGCACACCCGTCAGGCTCAAAGCCTGGTTCGTGGAGATGTTCTTCAGCTCGATGAACTCAAACTCCTCCGCCCCGTTCGTGTTCCCCGCCACAGCCGACGGATGATACATCAGCTCCGAGACGCGCAGGAACCGCTGCACAAACGACGGAGCCCCAACGTAGGTGAACGATTGAACGGGTTGTTCGAACCCATTCAGCAGGCGCAGAGTTTCGCCACGAGCGGACAACTGACCCGAAAAGGGGCCCGTCACGAACAAGCCCTGGCCACCGCGAGGTCCGCTGGTGCGGGTGCGGAACGCAGAAACGTTGGCGGCAACATACAGCGTGCTGTTCGACGGCATGACCGTGCCGGGCTTGAAGGCAAAATCGATTCCTCCCTCAATCCTCCAGCCAGTGAGCTCGACAGCGAAAGCAGCTCCGTTCGTAAGGCAGATGTATTCCTGAGATTGGTCCCCGGACGCCGGGTTGAACTCCACGGACGCGATCGACACCGTGACGTTGGGAAGCTGAGCACCAGGATTCGCAGCGCCCACGCCAGCGATGGTGGCGCCGTTTAGATACGACCGCCGCGGAGCGAGGTAGTTGGTTTTGATCCGATCGTTCGCGTGCGCAAGGGTGTAAGTCGTACCGCCGAATGCGACGTTTGCGCCCCACCGCGCTTTGTCCAGGGTCACATCCCGGCTGATCATGGGGACCAGCTCATCGATGCGACGTTGAAAGTATCCAGTGGCGAGGACCTCATCCGAAAGCGTGCGGATGCGGCGCAAGAGCATGTCACGCGCGCGGGGGACATTCACGATCGCCTCGAGCAACCGGTTGTATTTGGCGGCGTGCAGCATGAACGGCCGCGCGCCAATGAACGGATGGCTGGCGCAGGCGGGCGCGTTCGTGTTCTGGAAATTGAAGACGATGGTGTCCGTGTTGAGCGCGTCCGGGCCGAAGGTCAGATCCTGATCCCACGGCAGCATCCGCCATTCGCGCGTGCCCTCCGTGTCGCGATGGAGGAAATGATTCTTGTCACTCGCGTCGATGTTCTGCGTGATGGCGATCGTCGCCATGAAGTTGACCATCCCGGGCACATCAATGTTGTCGAAAACGTAAGTCTCGAGCGCGGTGCCGGTCAGGCCAAGCCCAGCCAGCAGTGCCTGCAAGTCAGCAGTGCCCTCCTCGATACGGGTCTTCTTCTCGAACCCCGCCAGAGAGTCGTAGGTGGAACCCGGGCCGCATTTGTAGAAGGAACCGTTCTCATCCAGACCAACGCGATGAAGGTAGTCTTTGTCCGGTTGCTCGGTGTAAATCGTGACGCTGTAGAACGCGCTGTTCTGCCGGAGGTGCGCGAGAAAACAAACTGGCGAAGGCAGGCCGGCGTCGCGCTGATGTTCGTAGGAGAGCACGGCGCGGACGTAAGATTTGTCCGTGTAGGTCGTGTTGAAGTCGAACTCCGTTACGCGCGGTTCCCCCGGGCGCAGCTCAAACTCGTGATCCTCGTTGAACTCCATCTTGTAACTTTTCTTTGGCCAGCTGCGTGAGGTGCCACCTCGAATCCGGACGAAGATATTATCGTAGAACTCACCGTTGTAGAACAGCGAGCAACGGGTGCCGGTGTCGGTTTCCGCGGCAGCAGGCGTGCCGACAAACCAATGGAAAACCGGCAAGGACGTGGCGATGGCCGGGTTCGCGACGATGGTTCCGAAATATTGATCAGAGTCGAGAGGGTCGTTGAACAGCGGAGCGCGGCTGGTCCGCCCGAGCGCGTCCGCCGCCGTGATGGCGTAGCGGAGCATCTGACCATTGGTCGAAGCGCTGGCCGGAATCGCGGCACCGAAAAGTCCGTCGCCAGCGATCCCGTCACCGTGCGCGCCGTCGTCGAACATCGTTACGGCAACTTCGTTGGTATACATGACGCGGTAGCGGAGCGTGACGTTCGTCACGGCGGCGAAGGCAGGTGCCACGCGAGCGGTGACGATGAGATCCTCGGCGTCCACCGGCACCGCTGGCGCGTGATTGACCCGGGTGATGATTGGTCCCAGAACGTCAACACCGGGCAGGTTCTCGCTACCGGGCGTCGGCGACGTAAAATAGACGAGCGCGTTGGTGACGGTGACGGTGGAAAGGGCGTCGAGACTTGGGGCGACAAAGAAGTCGAGATCGTCCGCGCTGACGTTGAGCGCCTGGATGGCGAGGATGTTCGTTCCGGCTGTGATGAGGTTCTCGAACTCAGCCAGATTAAATATCTCGGCAACCTCCGCAGCTGACGCGGTCGCGTGATTCGTAGCGGTGGAATTCCAGGCCAGCACTTCCGGAGCGTTACGGCGCGCGACTTCCTGTCCATTGAGCCAGACGACAAATCCGTCGTCGTACTTCATGCGCAGAATCCAGCGGCGGTAGAGGGCGGGATCATCAACGACGAACGGGTAGCGCAGGTAGGTGGTGGCGTTTTTGTGGAACATCGCCGCCTTGGTGTCAGCGGCAATCTGCGGACCAAACGCTCCGCCTGGATTCGCGAGCGTTTCGATTTCGCCTGGCGTCAGCGCGCGGTTCCAGATCGCCACTTCGTCTAGCTTGCCATGCCAGAAGCTGTCCGCACTCGCGCCGCCGTTAAGCAGCTTGGCGCCGATGCCGAGCGGCGCGGCGAAGGGACCCGGCAGGCTGCCGCTGTAGGGAGCGGAGCTGACCTGAACTCCGTTGCGGTAAAGCCGCTCGGTATTCGCGTCCAGCACGAAGGCCACGTGCTGCCAGATGCCGAGCGGAAATAGCGAGCCCTCGCGCAATGCAAAGTCCGCGTTGTTCTGGCGGATGTAATTGCTCAGATCGCCCGCAGTGTCCTGCAGGCCGAAATGAAAGTGGCTCGCGTTACCACCGGGCCAGTTCTTCGCGATGGTGGCCCACGCCGGTCGCGACTCCGCCCAGACCCAGGCCGACACCGTGAGAACCGTGGTGGACTTGGGATAGTTCGTCACGAAGACATAGTCGTTCGACGGTCCTCCCCGAAAATTCAATGCGCCACCCAGACGACCAGCCACCCACTGCGAGCCGTTGGTTGGAAAGTTTCGAAGCGCGCCGGCATTGCCCAAGCCGGATGAATCCGCCGAGACTCTCCCGCTGGTTTCGTCGAAGTTCCAGTAGCCGGCAAGGTTGTTGGTCACCGCCAGATCAGCAACGGAGCCTCCGGTGAATCCAACGCCTCCGGTGACCGAAAGCCAGCTGGAGTCGTCGAAGCCTTTGAGAATCCAATTCGCGCCATCCGCGCCGTTGATGGGGACACGCAGGCGCCCCACGCCGTTCGTTGGGAGGAATAGGTTCAGGCGGAATCCACTGTCCACACCGTAGGAGATATCGCTCACCTGACTTGGAAAGGCGGGGTTGAATTCTGATGTGATCGTCGTCCCGTCGGGTCCCACGAGCGCCAGGTATTCGCCGCCGCCGGAGAGCCTGAAGTTCGTGTGCAGCGGCGCGCCAGATGTGCGCCGATCTTTGCCTGAAGCAAACACAACCATGTAGGCGCCGACCTGGAGATTGGTCGCCGGAAATCGCCATTGAGTCGGCGAGGCCGGGCTGTCCGTGAGCGACCAGCCGGAGAGATTCACCAGCGTCGTGCCGGTATTGTGTAGCTCGATCCAATCAACGAACTCGCCGTCTTCATCCGCCAGCGTGCGGGTGTTGCTGGCCATGAACTCCGATATGACCACCTGCCCGTTCACGGCACAGGGGGATGAAATGATAAGCAGTCCTAGGATCGCGATATACAACGGGGTCTTCATGGGGATTGATGGTGCCGCGATAGTTGCCGAGCGCACTGCGTTTGACGAGCACGAATTCCCGGCGGCAACGGTTCTTTATGTCGGAAAACTCACGCGTTTGTTTGCGCCTAACTTGGTGCTCGTCAGCCGGGCGGAGGGTTGGCACATTCTTGACGCGTGCAACGAAACCGAACTCGTCGCTAACCGCCAGCCCATGAACTCGCGCCGCTTCAGCCAGATCTTGATGGCCATCATCCTCGGCCTGCTGGGAACGCTTGCCTACGTCTTGTATTCAGAACGGGCTACGCCGGGCGCAGCATCGGTCGAAGTGAGGCGAGCGAACGTCACCAACACCGTCACCCAGATTGCCGTCCGAAAGATCAACGCCACGAACAACCTGCTGGCGTCGCTGGCGGGCAGGCCGTTGAGCTGGCGGGCGTTGGAATCGACCAATTACTTCGTGTTCATCGAGAATCTTCGGGCCTTTTCCTGCCCGGAAGAAACGATCCGCGACATCATCATCACCGACGTCGCGAAGGTCTACGGCCGGCTGCGCGGACAGCAACGGGCGCGCTATCCGGCGCCGAAGTTCTGGCAGACGTTTGACCCGCTCGGTGGCGCTGCTGAACCGGTGGAGTTGCAACAAAAGCTCAGGGCGCTCGACCGGGAACAGCGGCAGTTGATCCGCGAGCTGCTGGGCGTCGAGCTGCGGTGGGAGCTGGCCAAGTACTCGGGCGAGGCGGAAAGTCAGGAGCGCAACTACAGCTTCCTGTCCTCTGACAAGCAGGCCCAGGTGCGCGCGATGTCCGAGCATTTTGATGAGCTGGAGCAGGATTTGTATGTGCAGTCACGAGGATGGATGCTGGACGGGGACATGGAGGCGCTGCGGCAGTTGCAACGCCAGCGCCGGGAAGAGCTCGCCTCGCTGTTGAGCTCAGAGGAGCTGGAGGAGTACGAGCTGCGTTTCTCCGAGACGTCGAACAACATGCGGAGCCAAATGAGCGGCTTCCAGCCGAACGAAGAGGAGTTCCGCCGCATCTTCCGCTTGCAGCAGACTTTCGATAAGGATTTCGAGCAGGCGTATGACATGCGAGATGAGGATGCCCAGGAAGCGAAGGCGCGCGGCCAGGAACAAGCCCAAGGAGTCCTGGCCAGCGAGATCCAAAAAGTGCTCGGACCGGCACGATTCGCCGAGTACCAACGGGCACAGGATGGTGATTATCGCACGCTGCTCCAACTGGGTGAGCGTCTCGCCATGCCGGTGGATGTGGCCAACAATGTTTACAACATGAAACAGGCGGCGGAGCGGGTGAAGTATCAGGTCGAATCCAACCCAAACTTAACCGACGAACAGCGGGCGCAAATTGTCGCCGCGCTGGCTAGGGAGACGGAACGCTCCGTTCAAAAGTCCATGGGCAATCCGGCTTACAAGGTCTATCAAGACAACGGCGGCCATTGGCTTGGCAACCTGAGGATGGTGGACCAAAACGTCGTCCCCCCACGACCAGTGACTGGCACGATGTTGGATTACGACGTCAATCAGCTTCCGCCCGAACTTCGCGAGCATATCCTGAATCCAAAGTTATTCCTGAGGCCGGAGCTGAGATAGGTGGATCAAATCCGCACGCCTTTGAAGACGGTGACAGGCGAGCCTTCCGCGAGAAATGCCGAGCTTGGAGCCTGGCTCAACGCAGAGGCGAACGCCGGATCGTAAAGCCCCTTGAGGTCACAATCGAATTTCGCCTCTGAGACGGGAGCGACCTTCCAGCGCGGATGTTCCACCTGATACTCGACGCAGCAGCCGTCCTTCTGCGCCGCGTAGCCCCAATAGTGTTCCGTGATAAATTCCTCCAAAGATGCGGGCGCAGTCTCGCGCATCGGACCCGCTACGGAGCCACGCAGGCTGTTCCAGCGGTTGTTGAGTTCCCAGGAGTATTCGAGCTGAGAAACCGAGCCGTCGTCGCTCTGCTGCAAAGAATGCCTCATCGGAAGCGCGACGTAATTCTCGTTATAGACGGCGCGAGCGATGAACGCGATGGCGGGCTTCGGGACAATCTCTTTGACAAACACCACGCCACGCCGCCAGTCGTCGCCGGAAAAACGGCGGACGTAAAATCGCAGGTTCACCTCCTCGAAATCCTGGTGGAACGGCACGGGCACTCCAAGCAGCCGCGTCTTCAGAAACAGGAAGGCGACGAGGCTGACGTAGGCTTTCCCCTTGTAGGTGTCGAGCGTCGTTCCGGCGGGCACCAAAGGTTCGAGAACCTCGCGCTCGACCGGATAGTTCAGCATCAGCAGGTGCCGCCATTCCGCAGTGAGAAAGCGCTGGCGTGGATCAGGAGGATTCATTGTTGGAAACAAGAATGGCGAGTCGGATCCGCGTGACAAGCCCAGTGATTCACCTTCGTGTTTTGGCTTCCGGCAATGTCGCAGTCCGGTAGCCTCCCATTCGTGAATATCGTGTGGCTTCCGGTCGTGGTCGGGTTGACGCTTTGCTCCGGCTCCTTGAGGGCGCAGACGTTCGATGTGGTCATCCGTGGCGGCCGGCTGGCCGATGGCACGGGCAACCCGAGTTACTTCGCCGATGTGGCGTTGAAGAACGGACGCATCGTCGGGGTCGGAAGAATCCAAGGCGACGCAGCGCAGGTGATCGACGCGAGCGGGCTCGTCGTGGCGCCGGGCTTCATCGATGTTCATACCCACGCCGAGGATATCGATGAATTGCCGCTGGCGGAGAACTTCGTGCGGATGGGAGTCACGACCGTTGTGTTGGGGAACTGCGGTTCCTCCACGTTGAACGTCGGGGAATATTTCCGGCGGCTGGAGGCGACGAACATCTCGGCCAATGTCGCGACGTTGATTGGGCACGGCAGCGTTCGTGGGAAAGCGATGGGCGGCTCCTTCATGCGCCCGCCGACTACTGTGGAGTTGGACGCGATGCGCTCAGCGATCGATCAAGCGATGCGCGACGGCGCGGTCGGGTTGTCCACGGGCCTCATTTATCTTCCGGGCACATTCGCGAAGACGGAGGAACTCATCGAGCTGGCCAAGGTCGCATCGAAATATGGCGGCATCTACGCCAGCCACATGCGGAGCGAAGGCACGGAAATTTTCGACGCGCTGGACGAGGTCTTTCGCATCGCGCGTGAGGCGAAGATCCGCGCCGAAGTCTCGCATGTGAAGCTGTCGGGCAAGTCGAACTGGGGTCAGACGAGCCGTGTGATCGCCACCATCGAGAGGGCGCGGGCCGAGGGCCTCGACATCACGCAGGACCAATACGTTTACACGGCGTCCAGCACGGGCATCAGCCAGTTGGTGCCGGAGAAGTATCGAGAAGGCGGCCAGTTCACCAATCATCTGGCGAACCCTGCGACCAAGGCCGAAATGGTCGCCGCGATGAAACAGAATCTGAAGAAGGGCGGCCGCGACGATTACTCCTACGCAGTCATCGCGAGCTACCGGAGCGATTCGTCGTTGAATGGCCTGAACATCATGGACGGTGCGGCGAAGAAGCGCGGCGGCAATTCACTTGATGATCAGATTGAGCTCATTCTGGAGATTCAGGCCAATGGCGGAGCCAGCGGCGTGTTTCACGGGATCGACGAGGAGGACTTGCGGCAGTTCCTCCAACCTCCGAACACGATGTTCGCGTCGGATAGCGGCGTGCGGAAATTCGGGGAAGGTGTTCCGCATCCGCGCGGCTACGGGAACAACGCGCGCTTGCTGGCGCGCTATGTTCGCGAGCTGAAGTTACTGCGGCTGGAGGATGCGGTCCGGCGGATGACGTCATTGCCCGCGACAACGTTTCGCATGAAGGACCGCGGAATGATCCGTGAAGGAGCCTGGGCTGACCTCGTTGTGTTTGACCCGGCGAAGGTGCAGGACCAAGCCGGTTTCAATGACCCGCATCACTACGCGACGGGGTTTGCATGGGTTCTCGTGAATGGAGTGGCGGTGGTAAAGAACGACGTTCATACCAGCGCACGTCCTGGGAAAATCGTGCGCCGGACGGAGACTCCGTAGCCTCCGCCCGGCTTTGTAAATGATTCAATTCGCGGCAATGGGACGGCGAACGAGCCGGAAAAATTGCTTGGGCAGACCGCCGTTTTCTGGAAAAGCGCCCATGTTGTAACGGTAGGAGGGAATCACATCGCTCGGCGGGATAATATCGACTGGGGGCACGTCGGTCCAATCCGCAGCGCTACCGGTAAGGCTGGTCGAGGATTGCAGGACAAACTGGGACGCTTCTCCCGTCCATGAAAGCTCCCAGGCACCGAAGTCCAAATTCATCATCTTGATGCGGGGAGGTTCCACGTCGCTCGTGAAATAGTTGTCGAACGTGGCGTCAGCAGGAGCGCTGGCGGTGCTGCTGTTGTCATAGACAAGCAGCCCGGTGACGCCGCTTGTGTAGGGTTCGGTGTCGGTTCCGGAGACTTCCACGATGGGAGTCGTCGTGTCTGGCAGCTCATAGACGCGGGCAGTCAACAACGCACCTTTCCCGATAAACGCGAAGCGATAGCTCTTGCCAGGAACCAGGGTCACATCATTCCCACCACTCACGACGCTGCGCTCAGCGGCTTCGCCGGTGATACGGCTAATGTCGATATCCTTGCCGCGCACTTGATAGGTCATCACATAGCCCTTGGTGGTGCCGAGACCGACGTCTGTCAGCCGCGCGAACGGCCCGAAAGATTGATCGAGAGACTCGTCCCAGCTCAAGACATCCACGGCGATATAGAAATCCGAGTAGACTTCCGGACGGAGACTTCCAATACGGGCCGGACCAACCGCGCCGGGCGCAGGGGATGCAGCCGCTTGCAGCCGGTAACCGCTGCTTGGAAACGTCCAGGTGCCCTGATCGGGGAATGCGGGATGGCTGCCGATGGTGTCGTATCGCGTCCAGCCGGCATCGTTGCCGTCATTGAAATCGTCGGATAGAACCTGCGCAATGGCGCTGGAAACAGAGCCGGCAAGGAGGCAGCCGCCCAGCAATGCGAGGCTTTTGGAGCAAAGGGAGTTTGTGGTCTTCATGATCTGAGATGTGTTCGAGTCAATGCACGGAAACGGGTCAGTGCTGTTGGTCGCGGACTAATTGGGTTGCGTGATATTCTTCGCACAAGAGCTGCCAAAAGTCGAGCTGATTGTCGCGATTTGATGGCCTAACTGCGGATTTTTCCGGTGAGCGTCTCAGTTGAGCCCGTTTCACTTTGGCCAATCGACGCTTGGCGGT
>CAMCCU010000203.1 GCA_945872975.1 Pedosphaera parvula Ellin514 | reverse complement strand
TGTTGGTCGGCGGCGCGAAGAGCTTGGCGAGCTGACCCAGCGGCGGAGCGTCTGTGATCGGCTTTGGCAATTGCACCTTGCTCGCGCCGAGGAAGCCACCGTAAGGAAAGTAATCACGCACGAGTTCACGGCTCGCCACCGCCGTTGCCTGCGCGCTGCCGGACGGGAAGAGCGCGGCAAGGTCGGCACCGCGGCCCGCCCATGTCGCTTGCGCGAGCACGTTTGAATCGAGCGCGGCCTTCAATATCGCGCTGCGATCCGGCGACGTTGGCGGCAGGTAACGACCACCAGCGTCATACTGCGCCCGGTTCGCCGCGCGTCGCGCCGGGTTGTCGGGATGCTGATCAAGGGTCGGCAGCGAGATGCGTCCTTCGCCGTCGGCGAGCTTGAAGCCGAACGGACTCAGCTCGTAACCGAATGTCATCGTGGCGTTGGCGAGCAGGTTGTTCACTTGCGCGGAAGCAAACGCGACGGGATTGGTGCTGAGCAGGCGGAGTGTCGTCTCGTTCACCAGCGGCAGCCCGAGCGAGAAGCCCATCGTCGCCTCGTCGAGCGCCGGCACGACGCTGTTAATCGCGCCGCCGGACAGGAGGAAGAACGGCATGTTGCCGAAGACGAACGAGGGCGAGAACGTCGCGTCGCCGCGCAAATTCGTCTTGTCCGCAAACATCCGCGCCGCCACGAGCGTGTTGCCGCCCGTCAGCGAGAAGCCAAAGATCTTTGGCTCCACTTCGCCGCAGAATTGCAGGCGCGGATTCGTGCTGTTGTAGATCTCCAGGATGAGCCCAATCACGCGATTGCCCAAGGCGACGACGGCGTCATTGCCGAATTCGTTGACGGTGCCGGGATTCGATTGGAGGAACTTCACCACCTCCGGGAGATTCAGCAGCGCAGTCATCACGGCCACCTGTTCCTGCTGAGTCAGGAGCTTGCCCGTGGGACCAAAGTAATCCGTCAACGGTCGGCCGCGAATACCCGTCAACCGATGCCCGGCGGCATGTTCGATGAACGAATAAATGATCGGCCCCGCCTGCGTGGCGATGTCGCCGGTCAGGCCCTGGACGAAGTTGAACATCGCCTGCATCGTGCCGGTGACGCATTGCTCGCAGCCAATGGCCAGGCCCATCTGGCCGAACTCCAGCGGGCCGAGCGCCGCGCGAGCGCCGCCGCAGAGCGAGGGGTTCGGATTCCCGTTTGTGTCGGTCAACGAATAGAAAAACTCGCCCGTGCCAACTGGCAGGCCGAACAAGTTCACGCTGCCGAGAATCCCGGCGCTGCCCGTCGTGGACGCCACCGCGCCGCCCGTCGCGCTCAGCGCCACGGACACCGGCGCGTAGCTGAACGTGCCCTTGAGCTGGATGGTGACATCGACGCACGGCACGCCGGCATAGGCCACTTCATAGAGCACGTCCAACGGAGCGCGGCCCGGCGCAGCGGTTTGAAAGGCTGCTTGAACCGCCGCCGCCACCGAGTCACGCATCGCGGCCAGGCTGGTATCGATGAACTGGTTGATCTGCAGCGCCTGATCCGCCGGCATCCCGGCGGGCGCGCGAGGGATCAATCCGTTCACGAAGTCCCGCGCCGCATCCGCAAAGTTCGCCGCGACCACCGCGCTGCTTCCGTTCAAGTCGATGTTCACCGCCGCGAGGATGTCGTCCACCGTTTCGCGTTCGAGCGAAGTGAACTTGAAGATGACCCGCTGACTGTAAGCTCCGTTGTAGTTCGCACCCGATGATCCCTCCGCCACCGACGGATGGCGCTGGCAAAGCAGGTTCAACGTCGCAGGCGGACAATCACCGGTCGGGCAAGGCACGTTCGCTCCTGCGCCACCGCCAGCGGCAACCACGACCGGGCCCGAGGCTGCGGTGAAAACGGACTGCGTTGAAGGCGGGTTCACGGCCAGAGATTCGTTGGCAAAATTGTTTCCAAGCGACGCCATCAACGCCTTCCGCTGCGCGTGCAGTTTTTGGAACCGGTTCAATTGGTCCCAACCCAGAACGCGCAACTGAGAAACCTTCGGTCCCGACGCCGCAGGCGATCCCGTGGCGCTCGCCGCCTGAATGGGCGCGGCTGCCGGCTCGCCGCCGCCGCTCAATCCAAGGAACGATTTGAAATCACACGGGTCAGCGAAGTTGTTCAGGAAACTGACTCCGCCTTCCGCACCCGTCAGCAGGATGCCGCCGAGCGTGCCGCCATCGAGCGGGATGCCCGCCGCGCCCGCGTTCACCGAGAGACACAGCCCGATCAATCCATCCAGCCGCGTGGCCACGATCGCCTTGATGGCAACGCCGTTGTAGCCACCGCCCACCGTCCCGGCGAAATAGAGATCCTCGGGCGTGATGAGATTCCCAACGATCAATCCGCCGGACAGCCCCGCCATGTCGCCGATGGTCAGGTTCTCCAGCGACAGCGCGAAGGTATTTACCGAGAACACCGGCGGCCCATTGAATCCATTGGGCAGCGTCACCTGCACGTTGTCCACCGCGCCGAACAGACGAGGGAGACCGCCCGGCTCATTCGCGTCCGGCGGCGCGAGCGAGATATCCACCACGCCGCTGAAGGTGAAGCGCAGATTCTCCGGCGCGAACAACTGGTTCAAGGGCCGCGCCGGATTGATGAACGCGATGCTTCCGGCCGTGATGCGGAACGGCAGCAGCGATTGACCGAGCAACTTCAATTGGTTCCCCTCGCGAAAGCCCAGGCTCTGCACAGTGAACTGCGGCTCAGGCGGCGCGCCGTCGAAAACAAAGCGCGCGTTGCCCAGGCCGAAGAATACGAACTCCGCGCTGCCCATCGCGCCGCTGACGTTCACCTCGAACGTCCGGTTTGGCGCGAGCTGGAAGAGGTTCGTCAATCCCGTCAGCGTCACCGACGCCCGGCTGTTCGGATTCGCGGGGTCCGGAATTCCATTCGCATCCACGCCGAGCAGCTCGAAGCCATTCACGCCGCCCAGCTTCAGCCGCGCCGCAAACGTCACTGAGTCGAGCGCGATGGTGGGAAGCTCATCGGTCTGCCAGCGGAACGTCCCGCCCGTCTCGAAGCTGAACGCGCCGTTGTTCTGCGCATCATAAAGCAGCTCGCCGTCGAAGGTGCCGCGCATGCCGCCCGTGATGGTGAAGACGGTCGTGCGCCTGCCAGAGCTGTTGACCGAGGTGGTGAACCCGAACGAACTGTTGGTGCGCACATGCAGCGTGAAGCCACCGGCATTAAGCAACAGGAGCTCCTGACGCAGCCCGATCGCTCCGGCGGTCGGAAACCCGTCGAGGCCCCACTCCACGCCGGCGAGATCCAGCACCGCAGTCTGGCCGGGCAATGGAATCGTCAACGTCGCGTTTAGGTTGGTCAGCGCCGGAAGCGCGTTCGACCGGAACGAGAGGCGCGCGGAACAAATCTCCAGCGCAAGGTTCGTGAGTCCAGGAACGTTCAGGCCGATGTTCCGGATGTCGAGCGCACCCGCGAACGACGCGCCCGGGTTCGGCCCCGAACCGACCGTGACCGAGATCGGATTCGACGGCACCAGCGCCACGGCGGGCCCGGTGCCGGGCTGGCCCTGATTCGTCGGGCAAAGGCCGTTGTGGAAAAAGTCCGGCAGCCGGATCGTCCCATTGCTCAGACTCACGGTGAAGGCGTTCGTGGTGTAGCTGAAAGCCGTGGTGAGGTTCTCGATGTTGAGATGGAAGTTCGCCGCGCCCACGACCGTCGGCAGCGGTTTCGCCCTCGCAAACAAGCCCGCCGAGCCACTCAGCCGGAAGCTGCCCTGCGGCGAGCCGGGCTTGAGATCGAAACCGAAGCCCGCGCCGAACAGGACGAAATCCTCGCTCAGTCGCAGATCCAGGTTGTTTCCCTGCGCATCAAACGCCATGCGCTTCGCCGGCGGATCGTAGGTCAGCGCCACGTCGAACACGCGATCCGCAGACGGCGGGTTCGGCACGGTCAACGTTCCGTTGCCGCTGAAGGACGCGACGCCCGACGGCGATCCGGCGATGTCGATGCCCACCTGCAACTTCGCCTGTCCGAATGGCAGCGGCGTGCGCATCGTTCCGGCGATGTCATATCCCAGCGCGCTGTCCAGGCACGCCTCGGTAATCTCGAAGAACAGGTTCGTGTTCACCTCGGGGAACTCCACCCGCCCGCCGAAGCAGCCTTGCAGGAAGCCAGTCTCCCGGTTGTAGCAAAGGCGGCCGAAGAGGCGCGTGATCTCGACGTTGCCCGGCAACGGCACAATGACATCCTGATGCGTGAGGATGTTCGCCAACAGATTGCTGAACGCGCCCGCCACGCGGCTCGACGCAAGCAACGCCGCATCACGCGACTTCTGTTCCGCCGCGCGCAGACCCGCATTTAAGTTCGCGCCGTACACCGCCGTGTGCTGGCGCAGCGCGTCTTGATAGCGATCGATCAGCCACCAGCCCTGCTGCAATTCCGCTGCTGCGGTGAAGGTGAACGAGAAGTTCGTGATCGAGAACCGGAGGTTGTCCAGCACCGCGAAATCATTCGCGAGCCGCGTGTCCGCCCAGTCCGTCAGCCCGATGATGCCGCTGGCGATGGACTGCGCTTCCCCGAGACGATTCGTGAGGAATTCGATGCTGAACGGCCGCGCGCGCAGCTCCGCGACTTTGAACCGCACGTAGGCGTCCATGCTCGTGCCGATGCTCGGCGGCACGGGCCGGGCCATGAGCTGGAAGAAGCGATCCCACTGCGTGAGGATGTCCGGGTGGTATGGATCTCCCGGAGGAATCACGCCGATGGATCGATGCCGTCCGGTGATCTGCGCGACCTCGCTGCTGATCTGCCGCTGGCGCGATTCAAGCGCCTGATTCGCCGCCTTCCTCGCCGCGTCGATCTCCGCCGGAGCCACTCCGGCGAGCCTTGGAGCAACCGCAGTTTCCATGCGCGCCACGAGGGCGTCGGCATCCACGGTCAGGTTCGCGCCCTGGCTGTTGGCGAAGTTGTCACCAATCAAGGTGACCAGTTCGAAGCTTCGTTGGAGCGAGGTCTCGGATTCGAGCGCGACCAGCAACAGCTCGCGCTGGCGGGTCAGGATCGGGCCGATCAATTGCGTGAGCTCGCCCTGCACCGATACACCTTCGAGCGTCAGCGTCGCCTCCAGATCCGCGAGAATTCGTCCCGCGCGAAACAGCTCTGCTTCTGAAAGCGAGTTGAACACGGCGAGATTCACCACGGTCCCGTTGAGCGGGTTGAGACCGAAACGATTCGCCTGCCGCCGCGCCGCGCACAACGCCAGCGCCTCGGCGCGTGATTGGGGATCAGCCCCGGGCGTGAGACAGGCCACGCAGGGATCCGACGGAAGAACCGGGCTGGGCGGAGTCACGCCCAGTTGCTGAAACGTCGAGGCGTTCTCCAGGAGCAGGCGCACGATCTCCGCTGACTCGGCAAGCCGGTCAGGCAGATCCGAGGTCACCAGCGCGACAATGTTGCTGCCTTCCTGACGCGCGCCTTCGATCAATTTCTGCTCGAGCTGGCTGATGTCCGTGTTGCCGGCGAGCTGCTGCGTCGTCGCAAGTCCGGCCGCCTCATGCATGCGCCGGCGCAGCTCAAAGCGTGCGGCGAGATTTCCGAGCCGGAACCGTTCGTCCTCCACGGCGTTCGCCGCCTCGCGGGCGTCGGCGTTGAGCTTCGCCACCGAGTCGAGCACCGGCTGAAGATTCTGCTGGGCGTTTACGAGGCCGGCGCGGGTCTTCGCAATAATCTCCGAGGACCACGCGTTGAGCACCGAGAAGTCGGCGGTGATCTGCGGTGCCTTGAACTCAGGCGGCTGGCCAAACTCGGTTTCATGAATGGGCGGAAAGTTCGTCGCCGCCGTGAGCAGCGTCTGCATCGCGCCGTTCAACCCGAGGAAATAGTCCGCGAACGCATCGCGCGTGGTGTCGCCGAAGGCGTTCACCTGATTGAGATTCAGCACCGGAACGCGCACGAGGAGCGACTTGCCGAGATCAAACTCCAGCCCGCGCGCGGCGAGGCCGAAGCAGTAGTTCGGATCGGACAGCAGGATCGAAGCGTCGAAGCGCAGGCCGTTGGTCAGCGTCAGCCGCGCTGAGCCTTCGAGCAATTGCCCGCGCTCCGGCGTGCTGCGGTAATGAAGCGGTTGACGGGCCGGAATGGAGAGCACGCCGACGGGAAGCTGCACCGACCCGTACGCGCTCAGGTCGAAGCGCCCGTCGCTGTCGAACGAGGCGTCCGGCACCACCAGCGTCGCACCGAGACCGGGCAACACCATCGTGCCGGAAAGCCGTCCGGAGAAATCGCCCGAGTCCGTGTTGAGCCGCCCTGCGCCGCCGATTTCCTTGAGCTGAATTTCGCCGGGCAGCAGCCAGTCGGGCAGACCGAACGGATTCGGCAGCGCGCCCGCCGTGGCGTCGAACACATCACCTGCGGCAACCTTGTAGAAATTCAACATGCGCGCCGCGCCCGCCAGGTAAAGTCGGCGCGTATTCTGGAACTTCGCCTCGGCGGGCGTTCCGGCTTTGGCGGACGCCAGCGACTTCATGGCCTCCGCCTCGGCAAGCACCAGCGAAACGGCGTCATCGAGAAGGGCCCATTGGTTGGCGACGCCGGGTTGCGCGGCGTCGCCGCCCGCAGCGGCGCCCAATGTATCGGCGATGAAGCTCATCCAGGTGCGGCCATCGGGAACCGCCTGCGTGAAGAGCTTCGGGTTCGTCGGCGTGGTGCCAAGCTGCAGTTCGATCCGCGCTTCCAACGCAAGGGATCGCAGGCCATCGAGCAGCGTCCGCGGATCGGTGGATTGCGCTGATGTAGTGAAGGTCAACGCGAGCCAAAGCAGCACGAGCGCGGCTTTCACCGTCGCACGTTGGAGGATGGAGATGGATGACTTCATGGCTGCGGGGTGACGGGCGCTCCAAGCGTGGCCTTGACCACGCCGCCAACAATGATGTCCGCGCGCCGGAAGAGCGCGTCGTTCGGAGCGGGACTGGTGTCCGGCCCGATGCCAAGCACCTGGTCGTGCTCCGTCTCGCCAAAGCCGACAGCAGCGATGGTGGCTCGCAGGCTGGCTCCAAGCAGGCCGACGAGAGCGCTCTTCACACTGTTGGCGCGCCCCACTGAAAGCTGCTGGTTAAACGCTCCTCCTCCAGCGGCGTCGGCGTGGCCTTCCACGCGAATTTTCGACTTCACGCCGACGAGGAGCTCGTGATGTTCAGCCACGAAGGTGCGAAGGAATTGCCAGCCGCAGTCGGTGAGGTTCGTGCCGTTGATTTCAAAAAAGACACCGCCGTCGAGATCAGAGTTTGCCGTGGTGTCAAAGGGTACAATCTGGCCGGGATTGAAGAGGATCGACTGGTCGTCGGGCGGGTCCGATGCGGTGATCTTGCCGCCACCGATATCGACGCCCACGCCGACATTGGCCAGGCAGCCATTGACTGAGAATCCCTCGATCGGAATGGTCTTGAACGTCATGGCGGGGAAGCGGCCGGAGCCGTAAACGCTGAAGTAACCAATCGACCAGGAGTTGACACTCCGATCAATGCCCGCGGCCACCTTGATCAGATCGAGCTGGAGAGAGAAGGAGCTGGGAGGCATGGCGGCATTCACGCCGAATTGGGCGAAGTCCACCGGCCCGGCGAAGTCAGCCGCGACGAAGCTCAGCGGGCTGTCGAACTCGTAGCTGTTGGTGGTGATCGAGCAGCTCAGTGGAAGCGGAATGCCCACGCCCGGCGACCAACTGCCGATGAATCCCAGCAAGTTGAAGGTGTCCAGCAGTTGTCCGCCCGGACTGAACTTCTTCACCGTGACATCGAGCTCGCCCGCGCCAAACGTCAGCAACGCCTCGCCTGCCGTCGCCGAAGTCTGTCGCACCGTCAGCTTGTAGCGGAAATTATCCGCTCCCAGCGATGACTGGATCTCCTGGAACTGCGCGGCGGTCATCCCCAGCTTCTCGGACAGGTCCAGATTCTGGCGGACGCTCAAGGCCAGCAGCAGATCCCAATACAGCATGGTCTTGTTGCCGATGTCCGTGAAGTTTCCGGTGAGCTTGGATTTCTTGACGGCCCTCGGCGCCATCGTGCTCAACACGCGGCGGATCTGCGCCGCCGCAATAGGCCGCTGGCCGGCGGTGAGACGGCGGTCGATGCGATCAAGCTTGTTTTGAATCTCGGCGGCCGCGGCCTGTTCCGCAGCGCCCCCTGCGGCATCGCTGAAGTATTGATCCAGCGTGAGGCGAAGATTGGTGATGTCGGCAATCGTCCGCGCCGTGATGCGCGTGTGCATCGGGGTCCGCTGCGAGGCGGTGATGCTCCGGCGTTGGCCCGGCTCAAACGCCGCGAGAATCGAATCGGAGAATCGCCCGCTGGGGCTGCGCTGCACAAAAGCCGTCTGGCCAATCTGAATCGCCACGCCGCCCTGCCCGTCCGGTCGTGAGGTTCCAAGCGCAAACTTCGTCGCGCCATCCACCACGTTCACCAGGCGGCACGCGAACTCCATCACGCCGGGCTCCGAGGTCTGGCGCAGAAACATGCCCTGCAAGTTCCACATGATATACCTCGCGCTGCGGCCCTCCGTGTCCTCGACTTGCAGTTGCATGCCGCCCTGGAGATAACGACCGCCTTGGTTTAGTTGCAGCGTCACGTAGGACTCCGTGCCGTTCTCGACCGATTCGTAAAGCCCAGTGACATCGGGAAACGCCGCGCCTTCCTCCACGGGATCGCGGCGGGCGATCGTGAAGCCAGCCTTCATTAAATCCTGCGCCAGATCATCGCAGCGACTGGATTGTGAAGCGGACGCCAGCGCGTCGGCGGTCAACGCGTTGCAGTTCTGCACGAGCGCGTCTGCCTCGGCAATCGCGACGCCCGCACCGTTGTCGGAAGTGTGCGCGATGAGAGCGGAGACAAACTCGAGATCGCGACAGGCCCGTGCCTTGTTGGCAATCGGCAAAGCCAGGAAAGTCTCCACGAGCCTCTGGATCAGGCCCCGGGTCTGGACGAAGAACGAGCCATCTGTACTGGACATCCGCATTCCCAAGCGGTCGTTGAGGACAAAGAACCGCGTCCGTTCCTGCACCAGATCCCGCAGCTTGAAATAATCTGCCGGGACGCTGGCATCGCTCCTGGAGGCGAAATGAGG
>CAMCCU010000202.1 GCA_945872975.1 Pedosphaera parvula Ellin514 | reverse complement strand
GTGAGCGCGGCCTGGCAACGGCGCATGAGCTTCATGAGGTCCAGCATCTCGTCGTCGGTGAGGTCGGAGAAGTCAGCCACCTGCTTGTACGGCACCACCATCAAATGCCCGCCGTTGTAGGGATAGTTGTTCAGCAGCGCGTAGCAACTGCGGTCGCGGGCGATGACGTGATGCGCAGCATCGTCGCTGGATTGCCCGATGCGAGTGAAGAGGCTGACGTCCGACGGAGCGGCCTTCGGCGACAGGATGTATTCGATGCGCCACGGCGCGTGCAGACATTCCATGCAGCGAGGTTAGGAATGCCTCCGCTGAATGTCAAAGCCCGCGGTGGAAGCGGCCGGGAAACGGATTACGCCGCCTGCTTCATCTGAACAACACGCCCGCGAAGGACATGGGTGAGCGCCTTGACGGCAAGTTCGACGAACATGAAAGGCTTGGCGATGAGGTCTGTGCCACCACTCAGGCTGGAGCGTGCGCGGCTCTTGAAGTCGGTAAGGCTGGTGACGAAGATGACAGGCGTCGTCTTGTTGGTCGGCAGCAACCGGATCTTCGAACACAATTCAAAGCCATCCATGCCCGGCATCTGAACATCGAGGAAGATCAAGTCGTACGGGTTTTCAGTGGCGAGACGCAGAGCTACCAGAGGATCCTCCACAGCCACCGCCTTCAGACTCGCTTTCTCGAGGGCGTACGAAACAGCGCGGCGAGAGAGGATTTCGTCATCGACCACCAATATTCCAGAGGCAACCACCGGCTCATCTTGAGGAGCAGTGCTCTTGAACAACTCAGCCAGGAAGTCCACGGAATGCGACACTGTCCGCATGGTTGAGGCGTTGATGTTCTTGGGTTTCTCATAGAGCTCCTTCAGCAGCACTTCGAGCGCAGCGGTCAACTGAGACACGGCCGCGAACCCGGCAATGCCAGCACTACCGGTCAACGAATGCACCTTCCGATACAGATCGACGAGATGCGGCATGCGGCTCGCATCATCCGCCGCCTTGGTGAAACCATGGAGGTGCTTCCGCAAGGTTGTAATCAAATCGATCTTTGATGCGTTGAAGGCTTCGGTCAGCTCGGCCTGGAACGCGGCGTCATCAGAGTTTTCACTGTGCCGAAATGGCAGGATTTGCGACGGCTGAAGAGCCGACGCACGAGGCGGATTCGCTTTTGAGGGCGCGACTTCCTCCGTTGTGAGGAATGGGCGCTGAGGCGGCGGGCTCCCCTCGAAGGCTCTCGGGGCTTGGTTCTGAAACAATGGATCCCCACGACGGCTCGACGGCGGGGAGGCTGGCGGCTTCGAGAGCAAAGAAGTCGGCCCCGATGACGCAGGCGAAGCCACGCCCGCGAGCAGCAAGTGAAGCGCATCAAGAACCTGCCGCGGCGTCAGCGTCGCTTTGTTGCAAACCTGGGAAGCTCCTGCCGACATGGCATCCTGAATCATGTTCGGCACATAGGCGTTTGTGAAGACGATGACGGGTATCTGGGCAAACTCACCTTCCGCGCGAATCTTCTTCAAGATGTCGATCCCGTTCATTTTCGGAAGCATCAGGTCCAGGAGGATTCCATGCGGATGGAATTCATGGATGCGATAGAAGCCCGCCTGGCCATCTTCGCACACTTCGACGGTGTAGCCTTCCTTCTCGAGCCGGTTGCGGTAGATATGCGCCACCACCGGATCGTCTTCAATGACCAGAATCTTTTTCATAAGACAAGAGTGAGTCAACCTGCCAGCGCTATCGGCTTTTGGGTTTCGAGATAACGTTTCAATCGTTCAAATTCACGGTCGATCGACGGGAGGACTTCAGCAGCTTCATCCACTTTCTCGTCGTGGCCGAGGAACTCCACCTCCCGCAGGAACGGCACGATGGCGGCCATGCCACAGGTGGCACTCGCCCCCGCGCAGCTGTGCGCGACACGAGACAATCGCTCCGAATCCCGGTCAGCAACTGCAGCGCGAAGCAAGTCGAGTTGCTCGGTGGTCTGTTTGACGTAGAGCGCCACCAGTTCGTTAAAGCTCTCAATATTTCCTCCGGCGAAGTCATTCAACCGATCCATGTCAACCGGCGGCTGCTCAATGACCGGAGCAGTTTCTCCCGGATTGGGAAGCACCTTGAGTTCAGGTGGCGCCTCTACTGCACCCGCAGCTGACCCCAGGTCACTAGATCCCGATTGCGCCTGGGCACGCTGGTGGATCTGCGTCCCATGCAGCTCAAGCATGGCCTGCAATGCCTCGGGCCTGACTGGCTTCGGAAGGTAGTCATCCATCCCTGCGGCCACACATTTCTCCCGGTCTCCCTGCATGGCGTTGGCCGTCATCGCGATGATGATGATCGGTTTCTGGAAATTCGCGCGGGGCGACGGCTCGTTCTGGCACTTGCGAATCCGACGCGTCGCTTCAAGACCATCGACTTCGGGCATCTGCACATCCATGAGAATCACGTCGTATGCCTTCCGCTCGACGGCACGAATGGCTTCCGCACCATTGTTCGCGATATCAGCCTTGTATCCCAACTGTTGCAGCAGACGAACCGCGACCTTCTGATTGATGACGTTGTCATCGGTCAGCAGAATCTGCAGCGGCAGACGGCTGGCCATGGAGGCGTCGAGCTTCGAGACGACCTGCGGTTTCTTGACGGCCGTCTGCCGGGTTCCAGAAAGCAATTGCAGCAAGGCGGCCTGAAGTTGAGCCGGCTTGACGGGCTTTGTAATCGTGACGCAGTTGGAAGAGGGAACATCATTTGCGTTCAGCTGCGTCCCCACCGAATTGAGCAGGAGAACCGGCAGCGAGTAATGATTGCGGTGTTTCCTCAGCTCCGCGGCGAGAGTCAACCCGCTCTGTCCCGGCAACTGACAGTCAAGCAACGCGACCGCGACTGCCGGAAGCTTCGCCACCTCAGCCAGCGCCTGCTCCGCATTCGCGACTTCCACCGCCACCATGCCCCACTGCTTGACCTGCTCCGCAAGCGCCCTACGGCTGACCGCTCCGTCTTCCACGATCAGCACACGTTGTCCCGAGAGCACTGGGGAAAGAGGAAGCCCGGGCACGCGCGACTCCACACCACTCTCGGGCAACGCCAGGGCGAAGTGAAACGCCGAGCCAACACCTTCCGTGCTCTCAACCCACATCCGGCCGCCCATGAGTTCGACGAGGCCTTTGCTGATGGCGAGGCCCAATCCGGTGCCACCATATTGCCGCGTGATCGAACTGTCCGCCTGGCTGAACGAGCGAAAGAGGCGCCCCATCGTTTCAGCGGGAATACCGATCCCGGTATCGCAGACTGCGACATGAAACTCGCGCGACTGGGGGATCTGGCCGTCGGCTGGCGACGATTGACGTGCGACGATGTGGACTGAGACAGCCCCGGTGTTGGTGAACTTGATGGCATTGTTGACGAGGTTCACCAGAATCTGCCGTATCCTGGTGCTGTCACCCATGACCGCTGTCGGCGCCTCCGGATCGATCTGAAGGACGAGGTCAAGATTCTTCTCGGCGGCACGGGACGCCAGAAGATCCAGCGTCTCCTCCACGCACTGGCGCAGATCCATCGGGCGCTGCTCGAGCTCCATCTTTTTCGACTCCAGCTTGGAGAAATTCAGGATGTCATCGATGATCGTCAGCAGCGATTCGCCGCTGGTCCGGATGGTATCGACGAAATCACGCTGGTCCGGGGCAAGCTCGGCCTGCATCAACAATCCCGTCATCGCGATCACACCGTTCATCGGGGTGCGAATCTCATGGCTCATCGTCGCCAGGAACTCGGCCTTGCCCTGCGCCGCCTCCTCGGCAGCGATCCGCGCCGTGTCCAGACGGTGATTTGACTCCAGCAACTCCAGTTGCAGGCGCTGCATCTTGAGCGCGGAACGCAACCGCGCCCTCAGTTCGACAAGCTCGAACGGCTTCGTGACGTAATCGACCGCGCCAAGATCAAAACCACGCGCCTTGTCCACCGCAGCGTTTTTCGCGGTCAGCACGATCACCGGAATTCCTTGAAAGGCATCATCTGCCTTCCATGACTGGAGAAGGTCAAATCCATCGGTACCGGGCAGCCCAAGATCCAGCAGGATTAGATCAATTTGATGAGTGCGAAGAAAATCCACGGCTTCAGGACCCGCCGTTGCGGTCACCAATTCGACTCCATCTGCTCGCAACCCGTCCCGCAACAGCTCGCCAACCGCCGGGTCATCTTCGACAAGCAATACCCTGGCGAACAAGTTCAGCGGGGCAATTGGTGGCGTAAAATCCATGCTCAAGATCTGTTAAACTTCGAGTTCCTTCAGGAGTAATTCGCGCACAGCGGCAAACGCTGCGCCAATTTCGGAAAACGTTTCGCGCGCGCCAGTCGCATCGCCGGCCTTCCCCTGCTTCTCAAGTGAAGCGCAAAGCGCGGATAATCTTCGAGCTCCCAGGTTGCTGGCGCTTCCCTTCAACGTATGTGCCGCAGCAGCGAGCTTGGGCATGTCGCCGGAAGTCACCGCCGCTTCCATCTGCTTGAGACGTGGCTCCGCATCACGAAAGAACAGGTCGAGAAGCTCGCTCAAGGGATCTGGCTGGCCCGGCTCACGAAGCTCTTTCAATCCACCAATCACCGCACGGTCGAGAACTTCGGGGAGTGGTGCCTCCTCTGCGGATAGAGGCAGGACACTCACGGGTTGAATGCGGAGAAGCGCGCGCTGCAACACAGACTCAAGGTCGCGCAGATGCAGCGGCTTCGTCAGATAATCGTTCATGCCGATCGAGAGGCAGCGCTCACGATCCCCCCGCATGGCGTTTGCAGTCAGGGCGATGATGTAGGGCGCTGATCGGAGATGAATATAGGATTCGCTTCCGCTTTGGCGGATGCGCCTGGTCACTTCATAGCCATCCATTTCAGGCATCTGGCAGTCCATTATGATGATGTCGTAGGGAACTCTCTGCAGCGCAGATAAAACTTCGTTCCCGTTCGACACGGCATCGGCGGAAAACCCCAACTTCTTTAGCTGCTTTAGCGCGACACGCTGGTTCACCACATTGTCTTCCGCGAGGAGGATGCGAACGTTGATATCCTTGGGAAGCTGTGCCGGAATCTCGCCGCCAGTGTCGGGCGCCGCCGCTGCAATCGCGCCACTGGCGCTCATGACGTCGTTCAAACACTCCAACATTCTCGACTGGCGGATCGGCTTGACCAGACACGCCGAAATGCCGGTCACCTTCATCGTCTGGGTGGACAAGCGATTCAGCAGCGTCGTCAACATCACAATCCGGCTGGAGGCCAGGGCAGGATCACTCTTGAGATTTTGCGCCAGGGACAAGCCATCCATTTCCGGCAGATCCACGTCGATGAGCAGCAGCGGATACGGCCGGCCAGCTCGCGCCGCGTCGTTGATCTTGTCCATCGCCTCAGCCGCCGAGGCAGCGGCTTCGGCCTGAATTCCCCATGCATCAAACTGCTGAAGCAAAATTTTCCGCAGGCTAGGCGTGTGATTTACCAACAGCAGACGCAATCCTTTCAACAGCTCCGAAGCGGGAAGGTGCGGCAGCTCGGCATTCACTGAATGGGGTTCCATGGGAATATTGACCCAGAACGTCGAACCCCGGCCCGGGGTGCTTTCCACTCCGATCTCCCCGCCCATGAGCGAGACAAGCTGCTTCGAAATGGTCAGCCCAAGTCCCGTGCCGCCATACTTGCGGGTCGTGGAACCATCCGCCTGCGTAAACTCCTGAAAAATTCGGGCCATCGCGTCCGGCGCGATGCCAATGCCGGTATCCTTCACTTCGAAGCGGACCACTATGCGGCCATCTTCCTCCTTCAACCTCGTCACGTGAACCAGCACCTCTCCCTTCTCCGTGAACTTAACGGCGTTGCTGACGAGGTTGGTCAGAATCTGCCGGAGCCTGACTGGATCTCCGCGCAGTTGCGCCGGCATATCCGGCTCCATCCAGCAGGCCAGATCGATGCCCTTCTTGTGGGCGCGCTCGGCCAGCATCTCGATGCTGCCCTCCACCGCTTCGCGGAGTTCGAAATCGATGACCTCCAGCGAGAGCTTGCCGGCCTCGACCTTGGAAAAATCGAGGATGTCGTTGATGATGCCCAGCAAGGACTCAGTGCTGTTTCGAATCGTTTCGACATAATCACGCTGCTCCTTCGTCAGACGTGTGTCCCCGAGCAAGCCCGTCATTCCGGTGATCGCGTTCATCGGCGTGCGGATTTCGTGGCTCATGTTCGCGAGGAACTGAGCCTTGGTCCGCGCGCTCTCAAGGGCCGCCTCACGTGCTCTCTCGCGTTCGATCTCCGCCTGCTTGCGCGCCGTGATGTCCTCCACGATTCCCTCGTAGTAACGAAAATTCCCATCCGCATCCTTCACCGTCCGCGCGCTTTCTGAGATCCAGATAACAGACCGATCCTTGCGATGGATCTTAGATTCAAACCCACCAACCTCCCCCCGCTCACGCATCAGGCGGCTGAACTCCTCGCGCCGCTCGGGATCCACGTAGAGCTGATTCTCAATATCAGTCAGCGCGACAACGACCTC
The DNA here is from genome assembly GCA_945872975.1 of Pedosphaera parvula Ellin514. GTDB lineage: Bacteria > Verrucomicrobiota > Verrucomicrobiia > Limisphaerales > JADJPG01 > JADJPG01. The sequence continues at coordinate 2,589 of CAMCCU010000202.1, read as the reverse complement.
CTCCGGGGAGCCATATCCATACATCCGCGCCAGTGCCGGATTGGCACTCAGGAAATGACCATCGCGGGTCGTCTGAAAAATTCCTTCCGGCGAGTTCTCGTAGATCGCGCGGTATTTCTCCTCAGCCTGTCGCAATGCCTGCTCCGTCTGCTTGAGCTGCGTGATGTCCCGCGACAATCCGACCAACCCGGCGATGCTCCCTGATTGCGTGTAGATCGGAACCTTGGTCACGGAGGCCCAAATCTCGTTGCCATCCGGATCAAGCTGCCGCTCCAGCTTGTTGATCAACGGCTCTCCGCGCAGGAGGATACGCTGCTCGTCGTCATAGTACTCCTGCGCCTGTTCCGCCGGATGGAAGTCAAAATCTGTTTTCCCGACCACCTCCCTGGCGTCCGTCAAACCAAGCCGGACCGCCATCGATTTGCTGCAGCGCATGAAGCGGCAGTTGACGTCCTTGAAGTAGATGCGGTCCGGAATGTAGTCGAGCAACGCGCGCAACAAGTCGCGTTCATACGCCAGCTCCTCTTCGATGCGCTTGCGCTGGGTGACGTCATAGAATATCCCCTGCACACCGATCACGTTTCCAGATGCGTCGTAGAGCGGCGTCTTGATGACATGCACGAACAGCCGTTCGCCATGAGGACCCTGGTGCGCTTCGACCGTATCGAGATTCTCCCGGGTCGTCATCACGCGGAGGTCGTCGCGATGGTACTTGGCAGCGAGCTCCGGCGGGAAGAGATCGAAGTCCGTCCTGCCAATAATCTCCTCCTTCTTGCGCCCGATCGACTGGCAGGATTTGCGGTTGGCGAAGGTGAATCGACCCTGGAGATCCTTGCGAAGAATATTCTGCGGCAGGGTCTCCACCAGCGTTTCGTAGAAAGCCTCGGACGTGCGGAGCCGCTCCTCGGTTCGTTGACGCTGCTCGATGTTGTGAGCCAGCTCGTCGAGGTGGCGGCGAAGCTCAAGCTGAGTCATCACCTGCCTGCTCAACACCCGCAGCGACTCCATCTGGGAGTCAGCAAACTGACGCGGCTGACGATCCATCACGCAGAGAGTGCCAACTGCAAATCCGTCCCTCGTCACCAGAGGCACGCCAGCGTAGAACCGAACGGACGGAGACGCCGTTACCTGCGGGTTGTCGGCAAAGCGCTCGTCGGCCGCAGCGTCTGCGATGACCAATCCATCGAGCAGCAGGATCGTGTGAGAACAGAACGAGACTTCTCGTGCGACCTCAGTCTCATCGACGCCTACTCGCGACTTAAACCACTGCCGCGCTCCGTCGATCAGGGTAATCAACGCAATCGGCGTCGCACAAATCTGTGCGGCCAGGCTGGTCAACTCATCAAATGCTGGCTCGCTGGCCGTGTCCAACGCCGCGCAACGGCGGAGCGCAGCAAGACGTTCAGATTCATTCGGGGGCAATGGTGCAACTTTCACAATGGCAAGATATCCGTTTTGGTATCGGTTGAAATCGGCCCGCTCCGAAGGTTCGGACGATGTAGACAGCTATTCCATGGGCTCTGCCGTCGCCGCCCGCATCGGCAATCGTTTAATGTCACCCGTCCACCGGCTTGGCAAGAGCCGACTTCTCCAGACGCTGAAACCCTCAAAGGTCCTGAATCTCGCGCAATGTCTCTTCGATAATCCACGCGAGAAAATGTATCTCCAACAACGCCTGCTGGCGCTCCTCGGGCAATGCCGCGAGCTCCATCGGCGTCCGAAGACTCATCTCATCCTCCCCAACATCGTGCTGGGCGGCCGCCATCAAACGATGGTCATTGATCGACGCGATAAAGTCCGGCGCATCGTCAAGGGGAACGTGGATCTGCAATCGCTTGCCCGCGACCGGCGCGAGCTGGCGGGACCATTCCTCGATGCTGCTGAGACGCGCGGTCTTGAACGCATGCAGGTGCTCCACCCACTCCCGCGTTTCCTCCGGCGTGGCACGCGCCGATTCGCAGCCATGGGTGGAATACCACGCCTGGGAGATTTGTCCGTCGAGGTCCTCGGGCTTGAAGCGGTACATCGCTGCGAGATGCTGGAGGACTTGGAGCAGAACCCGGCCTTCCAGCGCATTGAAGCTGAGGAGCAGCGCGTCGTTTTCCCACTTCACGCGCATGAGTCAGGAGGCTTGCTCAATGGTGACCTTAAGACCTTGGGACTGAATCTGCTGATGGTGAAGCTCCGCCCGCTCGCGCGTCTCGGTGGCCACCACGCTCTTTCCCTGCTGATGAACCTCCATCATGTGCTTGGTGGCCTTCTCCTTGGTAAACGCAAGAACGCGCATGAAGACGAAGACCACGTAGGACATCAGGTTCACCGGATCATTCCACACGATGACATTCCAGTTCTTCGCGAAGGCGTCCTTGACCTTCTGCTCCGTCTTCTCGTCAATCGCGGGCAGTATTTCGGTGCTCATGCCAGACCGCCACGCCGGAGCCACCCGCTCCAGCAAAGGCGCTACTTTGCCGGCGCAACCCCCGGCTTCGTCCCCGCGATTCCCTTCCCATTGTTCCAAAGGCGGGCGTAATCCATGAGGATGCGTTTGGCTTCATCGAGGCTGATGTCAACCGGAGCCACGTCAGCATC
>CAMCCU010000201.1 GCA_945872975.1 Pedosphaera parvula Ellin514 | reverse complement strand
GTCGTCGGCAGCGCCATCGAGATAATGTCGCAACGGCGCGAACTCATCGCGTCCGAGGAGATGCGGCAGCGCGCCCATGATTCGCCAGCTGAGGGTTTCGCGTTCCAACGGCGATTGTGTCGGCGAATCCGGGAAGAGCGTCCGGAAGATGTGCTGGCCAAACGCCTCGGAAAAGGGGAACCGGGCATTCGCGCAGACGCTGTGGCGGCGGGCGAGTTCCTGTTTCAGCCAGCGCTCCATGCCTTTGTTGCGCACGACAATCGTCTCTGGCTGCAGGGGTGATGAGAGCGGCAGGCGCAGGCGATCGGCCAGATGATCGGCGAGGATCTCCAGCTTGTTGCTGGTGAATAGATACAGCCCGGCTGCGATGTGTTGGTTTGAGCTCAACGTTCGGTCGGTTCCCGTCCGGTCTGCGACATGCCGCGAACGAGCCAGGAAGTTCGTTTCAGTTTTGCGACGTGCGCCGGAAAGAAAAGCCCAATTCGATCGGTTCGGGGCGAGCCCTGTCGCCAACCCACCCGTTCTGCTCCATCGCAGGGCAATCCAGCGCCAAAGTAAGGCATACCATCGGCATTGTACGGCCGTACCGTGCCAGGGTAATGCCGTACGCGACCGAAGTATTGCCATGTCACCTCACGCCCTTGCAGGGCTGCCAAAGCGTTGGTGAGCTCTGGCCACGGATGAGACACGTAAACACGCCTTGGGTCGGTTTTCATCAGGTGCCGTGATTAAGAGTGTTCCAAATGGGCCGGGATTGTGGTTCACTTCAACCGTGAATCCCCAGACGTGCGACCAGCAGCCGCGGACCTGTGTGCCGGGCCTTCAGAACTTTCTCATCAAGACCGCCGCTCTTGGCCTCGCGGCCGGGACCGTTTTGCTGGCCGGCGCTCCGCAGGCTTTCGCCGACGCTGTCCAGTATCGCTCCGGCGTGCAGGCCGAGCCGTCGTTGCTGAGCTTCTATCCGTTCGATGGCGACACCGCACCGACAGGGGTGGACCGTGTGGCACCATTGCAGAACGGCACGCTCACGGGCGCGATCTTCTCCGGCGCGGCTGGCACGGTGGGGTCGCAATCGGTGCAGGGTGCGCGCGTGGCGCTGGGGCCGGTGAGCGATTACGAATTCTCCGACGGCTCGGGCACGGTGGAGATGTTCCTCTATCAAACGGCCACGGTGGCGTTCAATCCGTGTTTCTTTGCCGGGCGCGATGATTCCCAATCACCGGCCGTGCGCTACAGCCTGCACGGCGGCACCGCCGGTAATCAGTTGTTTATCTGGAACGGCTCCGTCGCCCCCAGCGTGACGACGCCGGTCAGCATGTTGAACAATCTCGTCCACATTGCCTATGTCTTCGAGGCGGGCTTGGTCACGGTCTATTTCAACGGGGCTGCTTTGGTGACCTGGGACGCACCGCTGGGCGCGGGTCTTGGGCGCTCCTTCCAAATCGGTGCGTCCGGTCCCGCGAATCAGGAAGCCTGGGCGGGTCGCATCGATGAAGTCGCGATCTACGGCGAGGCGTTGCCGGCCTCGGCGGTTGCGGCGCACTACGCCTCGTGGCGAACGACGAACAGCGGCGCCTCGCCGATCATCACGCAGCAGCCGCAGAACCTCGCGCTCGACGACGGACAGACGGCGAACTTCAGCGTGCAGTTGGCGGATGCCACGGGTGCGACGTATCGCTGGACGCGCAACGGCATGAACCTCGCGGGCGCGACCAACGCGACCTTGACTCTCTCGCCGGTGACGCTGGGCGATAACAATTCGATCTTCCGCTGCGTGGTTTACAATCCCTTTGGCGGCACGAATTCCAGCGCCGCGATTCTCGCGGTGCGCACCCCGCCGTCGTTCATTGTCCCGCCGGTGGACACGGTGCGTTACATCACGCAATCGGGAACCATGAGCGCGGTGGTGAACGGCTCGTTGCCGCTGAGTTTGCAGTGGTTCAAGGACGGCGCGTTGATTCCCAACGCCACGAACACTTCGCTGAATTTCTCCCAGCTCGAGGTCACGAACTCCGGTGCCTACGTGCTGACGGTCACGAACGTGTTCGGCGCCATCACCAGCGCGCCCGCGATGCTGGCGGTCGTGCCGGTGGTCGTCGTGAATCCACCCGGGAACGCGGTGCGGTTTGTCGGGCAGTCGGTCACTTTCAACATCTCGGCGGCGGGCGTGCCCCCGCTGAGTTATCAGTGGCTCAAGAGCGGTTCTCCGCTGGCGGGTCAGACGAACTCGACGCTCTCACTCGGGCCGCTCGGGGCGCTGGACGCAGGCGCGTATTCCGTGACGATCGCCAATCCTTACGGCTCGACCAACAGCGCGAGCGCCGCGCTGACCGTGCTCGACGTGACAACGCCGCAGGAGGTGCGCACGCCGCCGCCCTTCGAATGGCTGCCGCAGGACAACGGCACGTCCGCCGATGCCGTGGTGCTGTTCAATGAGGTGATGTTCCACGCGCCTTCCGGCCAGACGAACCTGCAGTGGATCGAGTTGCAGAACGTGATGCGCGTGGATGTGGACATCTCGAACTGGCGGCTCGACGCCGGCGTGAACTACACCTTTCCGGCTGGCGCGGTCATCCCGGGCGGCGGGTTTGTGGTCGTGGCGAAGGACATTCAAACCTTCACCAATGCGACGGGCGTGACCACAGTGTTCGGCCCGTTCACCAACAATCTCGCCAATGGCGGGGAACATCTCGTCCTGCGCAACCATGACAACCGCTTGATGGACGAAATGAGCTATGGCGACGAGCAGCCCTGGCCTGAGGGCGCGGATGGCTCGGGCGCGACCTTGAGCAAACGCACGCCGCTCAGCGCGAGCGCGGAGCCGACCCATTGGGTGGCCAGCCCTCAGCTCGGCGGCACGCCCGGTCGCGCGAACTTCCCGTTCATCGCGACGCCGTCGCTCGCCATAAACGAACTGGATCCCGTGACCAACGCGAACTTTCGGGTGGAGCTTTTTAATCGCGGCACCAGTGCTCTTGCGCTCGGGAACTTCACGCTCAGCAGCACGAGCACGAACGGCGCGACAAACTTCCCGCTGCCGGTGGCGACATTGAACCCCGGGCAGTTCGTCGTGTTCGATTCAGCGCAGACCGGGTTCCAGCCCGCGCAAAACGACAAGCTGTTTCTGCTCACTTCGAACGCCACCGTGCTCGTCGATGCTGCGTCGGTGAAGAACCAGTGGCGTAGCCGTTCGCCCGATGGCCTGGGGCGTTGGATGCGTCCGACCGCGGCCAGCTTCGGCGCGAGCAACGTGGTGGCGATCAACCGCGACATCGTCATCAATGAAATCATGTACGAGGCCGCGCCCAGCTATCCCTCGAACAACTACGTGGGCTCGGAAGAGGAATGGGTCGAGCTGTTCAATCGCGGCACGAACCCGGTGAACCTGGCCGGCTGGAGCCTGGACCATGGCGTGCGCTATGATTTCCCGACCAACACCGTGCTCGCGCCCGGCGCTTATCTCGTCGTGGCCCGGGATGCCGCCGCAATGCAGGCCGCGCATCCGGGCGTCATCGTGCTGGGCAATTACAGCGGCGGGCTTGCGAAGAAGACGGATCTGATTGAGCTGAAGGACGCCGGCCAGCGCGTGGTGAACGAGGTGCGCTACTACAGCGACGGTCGGTGGCCGGCTTTCGCAGCGGGCGGCGGATCGAGCCTCGAGTTGGTGGATACTTACGCGGATGGTCGGCGCGCGGAGTCGTGGGCGGCCAGCGATGAGACGACACGCAGCTCGTGGGAGACCATCGCGTATCGCGGAGTGGCCACCACGAACAAGGGCTACAACATCGGTCATAACATCTGGAACGAATTCGTGCTGGGCTTGCTCGACGCCGGTGAGTTTCTGCTTGATGACGTGACGGTGACCGAGCTGCCCGGCACCGGGCAGGCGCGGCAACTGATCCAGAACGGCACCTTCCAGGGCGATACGGTTGGTTCCTCTCCCGCAGCCTGGCGCATGCAGGGCACGCACGGCGCACACGGGCGGACGCGCGTGGAAACAGACCCGGCGAACGCCGGCAACAAAGTGCTCCACGTCTATGCGAGCGGCGCGACCGACTTCCTGCAAAACCATCTCGAGACCACGCTCAAGAGCGGCGCTTCCATCGTCCCGATCGTGGCCGGTCGTGAATATGAAATCTCCTACCGTGCGAAGTGGTTGGGCGGGACGCCATTGGTGAACACGCGGCTTTATTTCAAGTGGCTGCAACGCTCCACGGCCCTGAATGTGCCCGCCCGTGGCGGTACGCCGGGGGCGATCAATTCGCGGCGCGTGGCGAGTGCAGGGCCGGCTTACAGCGCTCTCTCGCACACTCCAGTGGTTCCCTCCGCCGGAGCGAGCGTCACGGTCAGCATCAACGCCTACGACCCGCAGGACATCGCTGCCCTGACGCTGTTCTGGCGGGTGGATGGTGGCGGTTGGAACAGCACGCCCATGGCTCTCAACTCTCAACCCTCAACTCCCAACCAATACACCGGCACGATTCCCGGGCAGGCCGCCGCGACGAAGATTCAGTTCTACGTGCAGGGACGCGACACGGTAGGCGGTACGTCCTCTTTCCCGGCGGAAGGCACCAATTCGCGCGCGCTTCTGGTCTTCAATGACGGGCTGGCCGCGGCGGCGCCGAACTTCAATCTGCGTTTCGTGATGACCGCTGCCGACACGGCCACGATGTATTTCAACACGAACCGCATGAGTAACGACCGCCTCGGTGCGACAATCATCTACAACGAGAGCGAAGTCTTCTACGACGTGGGCGTGCGGCTCAAGGGCAGCGCCTTTGGACGCAACAACGACACCGAGACCGGCCTTAGCATCGACTTCGATTCTGACCTTCGGTTCCGTGGCGCGCACAGCTCCATCTCCATCGAGCGCGGCGGGAGCAAGCGCGAGATTCTGGCCAAGCACCTGTTGAATCAGGCGGGGCAGGGCGTGGTGGCGGGCTACGACGACATTTCGCACATCGTCACGCCGCGTGCGCAAGACGCCGGACGCTGCTTCCTTTCGATGACGCGCACCACGGACACCATGCTCGACACGCAGTACGGCTCCGGCGGCACGGTCTATAATCTCGAACTGCTCTACACGCCCACCGGAACCGTGAATGGCAACGCCGAGGCGCCGAAGCTGAACTTCCCTTACGTCCACAATTCAGGCGCGCCGGAACTTCAGGATCTCGGCGACGACAAGGAGGTTTACCGCTGGAATTTCCAGGTCCGCAACAACCGGGCACAGGACGACTTCAGCCTGATGATGACTGCGGCGAAGTCGTTCGAATTGAATGGCGCCACGATGGATGCGCAGTTGCGCGACGTGCTGGATGTCGATCAATGGCTGCGCTGCTTTGCCATGGAATCGCTCGTGGGCAACGACGACTTCTACACCCGCCTCTACAACCACAACTTCCGGATGTACCAGCGCCCGGACGACAACCGTCTCGTGGCGCTGTCGTGGGATCTCGATCGCGCCTTCAATCTTGGCACGACCGCGTCGCTCTGGGGCAACGTGCCCGACGCCTTTGGGGGCACGAACCGCATGCGTAAGCTGATCGAGTATCCGCCGAACCTGCGCGCCTACTACTCGCACCTGCTCGATCTGATCGGCCGCTGCTACAACTCGGCCTACGCCACGCCGTGGGCGAGTCATTACGCAACGCTCATCGGCGACAACGGCCTGAACAGCTATCCGGCCTACATCGCCAGCCGGGGCGCTTTTGTGCGAAGTCAGATTCCGAGCTTCCCTGCCTTCAGCATCACGACCAGCAACGGCGTGGACTTCGCCGCGAATACCAACCTTGTGTCGCTCGTCGGCAACGCTCCGCTGGCCATGCGCTACCTCAGCGTCAACGGCCGGATCTTCGATCCAGGCTGGCCCAGCGTGACCAACTGGTCGCTGCAACTGGCGCTGCCGGGCGGCACCAACGCGCTGGTCATTCAGGCGCTGGACGCGAAGCTCAATGTGCTGACGAACCTCGCCGACACGATCAAGATTGCCGTCAACGTGCCGGTGGAGGATCCCTCGGGAAAGATCGTCATCAACGAGATTAATTACTGGCCGTCGGTCGCCGGAACAGAGTTCGTCGAGCTGTTGAACACATCCTCGACCACAGCCTTCGATCTAGGCGGCTGGCGCTTGAACGGCGCGAGTCTTTCCTTCGACTTCGCCACGATTCTGCCGCCGCGAGGATATCTTGTGTTGCCGGTCGATCGGCTGGCCCTGGTCCGCGCGTACGGCTTGTCGATTCCGGCGGTGACCGAGTTTTCCGGCAGGCTGGATCTCGACGGCGAAACGCTCAGCTTGATCAAGCCTGCCTCCAGCAACAGCACTGAGGTGGTCATCGATCGAGTGCGCTATGAGCCAGCGATGCCGTGGCCCGTGGGAACGAACAGCTTTGGGCGATCGCTTCAACTGATCGACCCGACGGTGGACAACGCCCGCGTCAGCGACTGGTCTGATGGCAGCGGCTGGCGGTTCTTCAGCTTAACCACCAACATCAGCAGTTCCCGACTCTCGATCCTCTTCGACAACCTCGGTGGCGACGTCTATCTGGATGACCTTTCCCTCGTGCCTGGCAGCGCGCCCGGAATCGGCGTCAACTCCATCGTCAATGGTGATTTTGAATCGGCACTGACCCCGTCTTGGAATGTGGCAAGTGTTGCGACCAATACCGAGATTGTGAGTGCCATTTCGCGCTCTGGCGGTCGCAGCCTGCACTACGTCCAGGTCCCCGGCACGGCCAACCTCACGACCTTCTACCAGGATGTGAATCCGGCGGTCGTCACTAACACGATTTACACCTTGAGCGGCTGGTATCTGCCCGGCGGCCCGAATACCAACTTCACCATCCGCGCCAGCACAACGTTCCAAATCAAGCCGAACCTGCGCCCCGTCGGCCCTACGCCTGGTGCCGTAAACCTCATTATTGCGCAGGTGCCGGCGTATCCGGCGCTCTGGCTCAACGAAGTGCTGCCGCAGAACACCAGCGGCGCGATCGATGATGCGGGCGACCGCGACCCGTGGCTGGAACTGCACAACTCGGGTTCGGCGCCGGTCAATCTTGATGGAATGTTCCTCGCGGACAACTACGTGAATCTCGCGCAATGGGCCTTCCCGCCGAACGTAACCATTCCGCCCGGCGGCTTCCTTGTCGTCTGGTGCGACGGCGAACCGGGCGAAAGCACTGCGTCTGAGCTTCACACCGGTTTTCGTATCGGAGCTGGCAGCGGCAATGTTGCGTTATCGCGCACGGTGGACGGCTCGCCGCAGATCCTCGACTACTTCAACTACGCGGCTGTGCCGGCTGATTATTCCTACGGCAGCCTGCCAGATGGCCAGCCCTTCTATCGGGGCACGATGTATCGCACCACGCCCGGCACGACGAACGACGGGAGCTCCGCGCCGATCGTCGTCTTCATCAACGAATGGATGGCGGCGAACAACAGTGCGAGCGGCATCGCGGATCCGGTGGATGGAAATTACGAAGACTGGTTTGAGCTGTACAATCCCGGACCGAACACCGTGGACATCGGCGGCCATTTCCTGACGGACAATCTGACGAACAAGTTCCAGTTTGCTGTGCCGAAGAACGGCCACTACGTGATTCCGCCCGGCGGCCACCTCCTCGTATGGGCCGACGGCGAGAGCGGTCAGAACTCGACCAACCGCGCTGACCTGCATGTCAGCTTCAGCCTGCGCGCAGCGGGCGAAGCCATCGGGCTTTTCGCTGCGGACGGGACGCAGATTGACGCCGTAACCTTCACCAACCAGCTCGACAACATCAGCATGGGCCGCAGCCCCGACGGTAGCGCGAATATCGTCCTTCTGCCGACTCAAAGCCCGCGTGGATCGAATGGTGGGGTTCAACCCCCGCAAATGCCTCAGATTACGAGAGTGACCTTTACAGGCGGCGACGTGGTCCAGTTGACCGTCAGTACCGTTGCCGGGCGGAGTTACCAGGTGGAATTCAAAGACGATCTTTCCGCGTCGATATGGGTGCCATTGGGTGGCCAGCGCTTGGCGAATGGTCCGAGTCTCATTGTTACCGACACAACACTCTCTGGCCCGCAGCGTTTTTATCGCGTTGTCCTGCTGCCATGAATCCGCAAAGCAAGCGCTTCCGCTTAATCATGTCTCTTGGGGTTAACGCGCCGCTCGCGAACAATCCCGTGCCGGAGCCAGTGTGAGTTTGAGCGCGATTGCATCGGGTGGTGGAAGAGGGAAAGGGCGTGCAGCAACACACGCCCCCGCCGGGTGGAAGCCATTGTGTTCAGGTGGCCTCGGTGGCGATCACGCCGTTGAGTTGTGGGTGGGGATCAGGTGGGTAAGGCTGGTTAATCTGTGTGGGATGCCCTTGAAGCACCACCAGCCGCGCAAAGGTCAACAACCGGCTGACGCGCATTTCTCGCGAGAGCCGGACGGTTGCTGCCTGTCTGTTTTTCTTCATGCGACCTACAGTTTGCCTTCACCTGATAGAGAAGAAGGCGGGTCGCAGGTATTACAGGAGAAATGTCGAAGGGCAGGGGGCCGTTACTCCTCAAGCACCGCGAAGAAGCGCCGGAGCTCATCTTCGATCTCCGCTGGATCAGCTACTGTGCGGACGACCTCTTCGTGAACGAGTTTCTTGTAGCGATCGCGCAGTCGATGAACGTTCACGGCGACAGCGTTTGGGGTCATGTTCACCTTGGCGGCGGCGGCGTTGTAATCGCCGGATTCAGCGTCCTCGATCACGAAGAGCTTTAACTGCTCGAAGATCTCCGCCTTGCCAGCGGCCTTTTGCTCCTCGATCAACCTTGCCAGCGCCTGCTCGAAGAGCGTCAGGAACCAGTTCTTTTCGAAAATCTTCTCTGGCGACAACGATGAGGCGGGCTCGTGGATGAAACGGTTCTCGGCGTCGGTGTCATCGAGGGAGATTAAGGCCTGCCCGCCGCCACGCTTGGCTGCGCGTTCGTGGTCGCGCTGGTTCGAGACGAAGTGATTGAGCGCCGCGAGCAGGAATGAGCGGAACTTGCCGCGCTTGCGGTCCACCGCTCCCAGATAGTTCTCCTTGATCAAGCGGTAGAAGAAGCCTTGGGTCAAATCCTGCGCCCTGTCCGGATCGTTACCCTTCCG
>CAMCCU010000200.1 GCA_945872975.1 Pedosphaera parvula Ellin514 | reverse complement strand
AATCCAATCTTGTGGTGATGCTCCTCCTGCCCGGCGATGTATTGCTTCACTTGATCGAGATTCGATTGGCTCACGGAGAAATCTGCGTAGCCGCCTTCCTTTCATGAACGAGTTGCTGACGTTCGAGCATGTGATTCAGGCGCGGCCGAGGGCGGTCTTTGAATATTTCGGCCTGCCGCTTGACCCGCCGCCGGCGGAGCGCGGCTAAGTCGACCGCGGTCGTTGATATTGCGAACGCGCTCCGCTGTGGGACGTGTCGAGTCCCCGGAGGAATCTGAAGAGATACTATGACAGCTACTGATCTACTCGATCGATTGCACCGGGCGGGTGCGACGGTGCAAATGGTGGACGGCACGCCGCGAGTCCGCGGCGCGAAGATTTCCGCTGAGCTGATGCAGGCACTCAAGGTGAACCGCGTTGTCCAAAACAACTTCCGCTGAATACGCTCCCCCTCCACTCTGTCCATTTTCCAGAACCTGATTTTACCCATGAACAAAAAGCAACTCTTCACCCGGCGTCACTTCCTCCAGACCACCATCGCCTCCCTCGCCACCGTCAGCATCGTGCCCCGGCATGTGCTCGGTGGACAGGGCTTCACCCCGCCCAGCGAAATCCTCACCCGCGCCGTCATCGGCACCGGCGGCATGGGCATGGGCCATGTGAAATCCATCAACACCGCCTGCAAACTCCTCGCCGTCTGCGATGTCGATGGCGGTCATCTCAAGGCCGCGCTCGCCGGGGCCGGCCCCGATGTGAAGGGCTACAAAGATTTCCGAGAAGTGCTGGAACGAAAGGACATCGACATCGTCCACGTCCCGACGCCGCCCCATTGGCACGCGTTGATCTCCATCGCCGCCGCCAAGGCCGGCAAGGACATCTGGTGCGAAAAACCCCTGTCGCGCACCATCGCCGAAGGCGAGGCGGTAAAAGCCGCCGTGGCCAAGTACAAGCGCATTTTCCGCCTCAACACCTGGTTCCGGTTCGACAGCCCGTTTTATGGAATGGGGGTTCCGGTGAAGCCCATCAAGAAGCTGATTCAGGCGGGAGTTTTTGGCTGGCCGCTCAAGATCACTTTGGGTGGCAAGACGGGCTTCGATTGGAAGCAGGGCCAGTGGTGCGGCCGCACCAACCTCACCCCGCAGCCGGTGCCCGCCGGCTTGGATTACGATCTCTGGCTCGGACCCGCTCCCTTCAAGCCCTACCATCCGCACCGCGTTCACGCCACCTTCCGCGGCTACTGGGACTACGATGGCGGCGGTCTCGGCGACATGGGTCAGCATTACCTTGACCCGGTCCAATACCTTCTCGGCAAGGACGACGAAAGCCCGATCCACATCGAAGCCGACACGGCCCCGCAGGACGCCGACGCCGTCCTGCCTTGGCGACGGGTTTCCCTCCGCTATGCGGACGGCTGCGAGATCGTCCTCGACGGGGAAAACAAGGACGATGCCCCCTTCCTCTCCGGTCCGCTGGGCAACCTCACCAAGGGGCTCGAATCTTCCATCCCCAACCTCATCGACAAAGTCGCCGCCCTGCCGGACCCCGCGCCGCAAGTCACGGACTTCGTGCAGGCGGTCAAGACGCGCTCGAAATTTGCCCTCAACGAGATGAACGGCCACCGCTCCTGCACTCTGATCAATCTGGCAAAAATTGCGGTCCAAACCGGACGCCCGCTCCACTTCGATCCGAAGAAGCAACGCTTCATCAAGGACAAGGAAGCCAACAGCTACGTCAGCCAGCCCATGCGCGGCAAGTGGCGCGTGTAATCACCAGCTTCCACCGACGCCGTGCGCCATTTCGGCGGTGTTCCACTCTGTGATCGGCAGCGTGCTGGCGGGAATCTGGCGGCTCTATCCGCCCAAGCGATAGGCTCCTACTGACGAGTCGACCAGTAGCGGTAATCGAGATCCGGAAACGGATTGTCGAGCGACCCGATGTGGCCGAGCCACTTCTCATCGATCTGCGTCGTCGTCAGCTGCTCGTGCAATGCGATGAAGCGCAGGAGATAATCCTTCACCCCCATGTTCACGCCCTCGTCGCTGTTCAATGGAGCGGCGCATCAATCCCCAACGCTCCGCCGAATAGGAAAAAGGCGGAGCGCGTGCTCCGCCATGGATTCATTTCCGGGGTGAGTTGGTTTTTACAAAAACGCGCCAGTGTTCAGGTCCGGATTTCGGTTTCGGTCGAGGCTTCTCCGAAACTCCTCGCTTTCCGGTGAAGGCTAGAGCCCCGAGAGATACTTGGCGAACGCTGGCGCCTCTTTTTTGATCTGGGTGAGCCCAAATTCATACTCCGCTTTGGAGATAGGTGCGTTGAGCTTCTTGGTGGATAGTCCTAGCAGCAGCAAGGTGGTTCTCATAATCCTGGATAGGGGTGGGGACAAGGGTTTGAACCTTGCCCCTCCCTCCGAACCGGACGGGCGGATCTCCCGCATCCGGCTCTCCAGTCAGTGGGTTCGCATTCCTGCGATGGCCCTTGTCCACTCGTGTTCCGCTGCCAAGGGCAGCAGCCCACTGCGTGCAAACCATGCGTTCGGCCAGCGTTGATGGGTCGCTCCGATGCCTTTGCCCCGCCCATCCAATCGCCATTGCAGCAGCCTTCACGGCCCCTCAATGCGGTAGCTGGTGTTGCGGCTCCCGCCTTCCTCCTGAATCAAGATGCCTTGATCGAGCAGGAGTTTGATGTCGCGCAACGCGGTGTCGCCGGAACATTTGACCAGCCTGGCGTATTTCGAGGTGGAGAGCTTGCCCTCGAACCCGTCCAACAGCCGGTTGATGACCTCGCGCTGCCGTTCATTGACCGAGGTCCGGCTGTTGATGCGCTCCCAGGTCCGGGCTTTTTTCAGAACCACTGCCAGTCCAGTCTCCGCGCCCGCGATGGCACGCCCCAGACAGGCCAAAAACCATTCCAGCCAGGCCGTGATGTCCACGCCGCCTTTCTGGCTTTGCTCCAGTTTCAGATAATAGTCCTTCTCCTCGGCTTCGATCTGCGTGGACATGCTGTAAAAACGTTCGCTCGTCTCGTCTGCCCGGGCCAGGGCCAGATCGGCAACAGCCCGGCTGATGCGACCATTGCCGTCCTCGAATGGGTGGAGCGTCACAAACCAGAAATGGGAGATGCCCGCCTTCAGCACGGGATCAATGTTCTCCGTGTTTTCAAACCAATCGAGAAAGGAGGCCACTTCTCGCCGGAGCCGTTTGGATTCCGGCGCTTCCAAGTGAACCCGCTCCCGCCCGATCGGCCCCGACACCACCTGCATCGGACCCGCCGACGCCGGCCGCCACGCGCCCACCGTGATGCGCCGCATCCCGCTGCGCCCGGTGGGAAACAGCGCGGCGTGCCAGCCGAACAGGCGTTCCGCCGTCAGCGGTTCCGCATATTTTTGGGTGGCATCGAGCATCATCTCGACCACGCCTTCCACTTCGCGGCTGGTTTTGACATTGCCCCCGAAATCAAGTCCCAGCCGGCGGGCAATCGAAGAGCGCACCTGGGCGGCATCCAGCCTTTCGCCTTCAATCGCGCTCGATTGGGTGACATCTGCGGTAAGCGTGGTCAGGCTCGCCTCGGCGCGGAGGCGGAAACCGAGTCCCTCCATCCGCCCGAGCAGCCGTCCCTGGCGATGGCGGATCTCCGCCAGCAACGACAGCAGCCCTGCATCATCCCATCGCAGCTTGGGCTGATCCGGCTGGTCGTGGATGTATTTCATCCGCGCCATTCTCCGCCTGGGGCGCGGCGAAGATAAGAACTAATCGCCGCATATCACGCGGTGATTAGCGCTCGAATTCACCGCCAGCACACCGACTGCGACGGACAGGACTTTGCTTTTGTACTGGGGTTGCCCAGCAATCCTGGCCCGATTCCGCACCAGACTGTGCTGAACAACAGCCAGGGTGAAGTGCAGGCTCTTATTCCGTGGCCAACCTGAGCGCGGAGATTTTCCTGGCGGCGTTCAAAAGCAGGGTCAGCCACACTGTCTCACGCTCAAATGTGGCGCGATGGATCCGGCGGGTGACTCCATCCTGCGCTTTGATTTCCAAGAGCTCGAGGCGGACCACGCCGCAGCCACCCTCTCCGACTCGCTCGAGCAATTTGCAGCGTCCCAGCGTCTGGCCCACCGCTTCGTCGGGGGCATCGGGGAAATCGGGCTTGATCGTGGGCCGGGCGGATTCCGTCTGTGTGCCCAGCAGTGTTTCCGGTTGCTCATGCGCCGCGAGCAGGGCGTCGAGGCGGGCGCGCAAGGCTTTGTCATCGCCGCACTCGCGGTCGAGCCACGCTGCGCGTTCGGCAGCAGGCTTCGTCAGCGCCAGTTGAAACAGGAGCTCTTCGCGGTTCGGATTCATGGAATTAATTGAATGGCATTCAATTGGCAAAGTGATGTCAATGGCGTTAATTGACATCAAATAGGAATAAAGTCATCATTTCGGCATGAGAACGACACTGACACTGGACGATGACATCCTCGAACTGGCCGCCCGCCAGGCGAAACTGCGGGGCGTTTCGCTGGGCAAGACCGTCTCGGATCTGCTGCGCAAGGGGCTGAACGCCTCCACCCCGGCCCAGGAGAAGGGTGGCCTCGTGGTGTTCCACCTGCCGGCGGATTCTCCGAAAGTGACCACGGACGACGTGCGCCGCATCGAAGCCGAGGGCGTATGAAGGGCTACCTGCTCGACACCAACCTGCTCATCGCCCTGCTCTGGCCCAGCCACGAGCGGCATGAACTCGCGCTGAAGTGGTTCAACCGCCATCGCGCCAAGGGCTGGGCAACCTGCCCCATCACCCAGGCCGGTTTCGTCCGCATCGTCTCGAATCCCGCCTTCTCCCGCGATGCCGTCCAACCGCGCGAAGCGATTCACGTTCTCTCTGCCAACACCGTCGCCAAGGACCACGCCTTCTGGCCGGATGAACTTCCAGTCGCCGAAGCGGTCGCTTTTACCGGCGTCCGGCTGATGGGCCATCAACAGGTGACGGATGCCTACCTGCTTGGCCTCGCGATCCGTCGGGGCGGCGTGCTGGCCACGCTGGACCAACGTATCGCCGCCCTCACGGAACCCAAGTCGGCCGAGCGAAAAGCGCTGGAGACGGTGGGCTGACGACGTGCCCTCAACGGCGTCGTGATTCTTCGTCGACCTTTCCAACGCCATGGCAAACAAGGCTTCTTCGCGATTCGGGTTCATGGCTGCGCCCCTTTCTTCTCAAGCGCGTTGCTGGCTTGCTGGAATGCGGCCAGTTTCTGTTTCCACTCGGCGGCTTGGGCGGGTTTGCCCGAGCGCTTCACGTTTGGCTCAACAACTCACTGCGCTCCGATGCTCCCCGGATTCCGAGAGCCTCAGAGCGGACCGGCGTTCGCTGTTCACCAGGCTGGAAAGGAATAATTGTCGTTGACCACACATCTTTGGAGCAGGCCGTATTGCGGTCCGCCAGCAGCGGGACGGACCTGCAACCGCAGATGATTTTTGAAGTCCTGCCAGAACAGGCGCGGCGCGAACTCGACGGCCCGCGGCACAAGATTCCGCCAGAAGTGGCCGGTGAAAATTCCGGCCAGAAGATAGAACGCGCCGGGCAAGACGAGAAACCAAGCCGCCAAACAGTGCAGGCTCCGACCCCAGCCGTTCTGATTGAAAATTTCGTAGGTCCGGCTCGCACTGACGGCAGAACGCACGTTCTGGAAAAATGGAACGCTGTTCGTCCAGCCGCCATGCTGATGGTTGCGGCTGATGGGTAGTTCGAGCAGGGCCGGGGTCAAATCGTTGCCCACCTCGCCCCAGTACAACCGCGGGCGGCACATCAGGATGATGAAACCGCTGAAGGTCAGCAGAAGAAAACTCACCGACACGATCCAGTGCGTGCCGTTCACCCAGCGCGTATGCCGGATGGCGGATGGAGTTGCAGTGGGTTGAGACATGGGTGGTGGCGAAATTCTGCCTGAGCGGAGGATCCGTCCAAGGCGGATTTTGGGAGCATCGCCAGCGCCTGCCGCTCCGCCTCGAAGCGCGCGACGACCTGCTTGGTGTCCATGCCGAGCTTGATGACTTTGAGCGCCACTTTGCGGCGGACGGGGCTCCTTCTGCTCGGCGACATAGACCATGCCGCAGCCGCCTTCGCCGACCTTCTCCAGCAGCTTGTAGCGCCCGAGCGTCTGGCCCACGGCTTCGTCGGGAGCATCGGCGAGATCGGGCTTGATCGTGGGGCGGCCCGCTTCGGTCTGCGTGGCCAGCACCGATTCGGGTTGTGCATGCGCGGCGAGGAGCGCTTCAAGGCGGGCGCGCAGGGCGGCATCGGCTCCACACTCGCGGTCGAGAAACACCGCGCGCTCGGCGGGCGGTTTCGTCAGTGCCAGTTGGAACAAGAGTTCTTCGCGAGTGGGATTCATGTGCAGGTGTGCTTGAATGGGATCAGCCCGCGAATTGACAATAGATAGCATCTATTCCAGAGTGGCGGCAATGAACATTGCGTTGACCAAGCATTTCGAGGAACTGATCGCGCGCCTGGTCGCGAGCGGGCGTTACAACAACTCCAGCGAAGTGGTTCGCGCCGGCTTGCGCATTCTGGATGCCGAGGAAAAGTCCGTGGCAGCCGGCTCGTTTCCGCCCGGCTCATTGCGCCATCTCTACACCAAGACCGACAACCGGGCCGAACGCCGGACCGCCAAGGGTTCCACCCTGAAGGTCGAGGTCGAATGAAGCAGTGGGACATCTGGACCTGCGACTTTGCCGACGCGGGTCCGCACCCGGCGATCATCGTCAGCCATCCGGATCGCGTGGCCCGTGCTCCGCTGGTCAACGTGTTGATCGGCTCCAGCCAGAAGGCGGGCCGTCCGGCGCGCGAGAATGAAGTCGTGCTGAACGGGGCGGATGGCCTCGACTGGGAGACGCTGGTGAAGTGCGACCTGATGTATCTGGTGGAGAAGGAACGGCTGTATCGCCGCCGGGGCAGCGTCGGCGTTGCGCGACGTCGCGCCTTGGTCCAGCGCCTCAATGCCTGTTTCGGGTTCACGCTGGTCTGATCGATCAATCGTATCACGCTCGGGAGGAAAAGCGGTAGAGGACTGCCTCAGTCCAAGACGCTTCCCGAATCATGGGACCGCTGGAAAGTCCGCCGGGGTTTGAAGTGCGCCGGCAAGTCGGACGCGACGGCGCTTTCGAGCGGGCTGGCAATCGTTGAACTTCGATCACTTTCCGCGCGTTCCTAAATCGGTGTCGCCGCCGCGCTTTGCCACCACAGTCCAACGCAGTTCGGATTCATGGCTGCGCGCCTTTCTTCTCCAGCGCCTTGGTGGCCTGCTGGAACGTGGCCAGTTTCTGTTTCCACTCGGCGACTGGGGCGGGTTTGCCCCAGGCGTCGTAGAGTTACACCAGCCGTTCGAGGGATTCCGTGATCCGGCGCGGGGCGTTGAGCTGCGGGGCCAGGCTGGCCTGGTGCTGTTGGAGTCCCTGGCAGCTCTGGAGCAGGAGCGGTTCGGCGTCGGCGTAATTCTGCTGGGCCAAACGGACCGCGCCAAGGTGGGCGATGATCTGCGGGCTCGCCACTGGATTGAAGGCTGGGTTCGGCCTTCTCGAGTTGGTTCAAATACCCATAGGTGTCACCCAAGACTGTGGTCAGGACCATGGTGGTGGGGTGTTTCTCGCCCAGCACGCGACGGGCGCGATCGAGGGCATCCACGATGCAATGGCTCCGCCTTTGCCGCCTGTAAATGATAGACGTAGCCCAGGCTGAGGCCGTAAACCAGTCGCAGTGTCCCGGGGTCATTGGAGTCGGATGCGCTCATGGTCACCCGTTGGTGTCACAGGCTCAAACTGCTGAAGAATTGAGCGACCACTTCAAATTGCCCCTCCATATTTGGTGCAAGTCCGCATTCGACTGCCATCTCTGAGAAGGGCTTGAACCAGGAAGCGGGTGGCGCAGCGAGTGCAGGCGGAATTTCGTGCGTCTGCCTGCGTTGAAATGTCTCACGAATCGCTTTCGGCAGACGGGCGGCATTCATGCCGGTTCGTTCGATCAGCAAAACCAAATCGACAAGGTCTTTCACGCGAGTATTTTCCCGGCCCACTCTCGGCAAGGTGTAAGCGTGGAGTTTTTCGGCGAACTGTTCCTCGGGTGAAACCGCCCGAAAAGTCGCGCTGGCGACCCCCGCAAATCCAAGCCAATCTCGCCCCGCAAGAGATTCGTAAGGCTCGCGCAACACATCCCCTGTGCTCACGTCCAAGTGAAACTTCACGAACGAGCGCCCAGCCAAACGTGCATCAACCGGGAAGCGAGCGCCGCCATAAGGTGCAGCGTCCAAATCCTGAACGGCATCGCCCAACACGAAGGTGAAGAAATCACCCAAGTCCAACAGCCCGACTTCCCGCAACTCTTCGAGAACTGTTGAGGCGTTGGCATCCCAATCCCGAGTCGGCATCGGGAGTTGTCTCAAAGCGAGATCAATGTCGCGCGTGGTGCGAGCTGTCTTCAGACGCAACTCCATCGCGTAGCCGCCTTTCAAAAGCCACAGGGCGTCCGGTTTTGCAAATAGGCGGCAGAGCAGTCGGTCGAACGCGGCCTGTCGGCGCACTCGTTGGAGATCAATTGTTTCTTCCTGTGCCAGCCGTTTCAGCCGGTCTTCCAATGCGACCCGGAAAGCGGTCGCCGAGGCATATTTGCGAGGTGGCTTCATTTGGTCTTCGCGGCAAGCAGTTCCTTGAACCACAGCGGGAAATGTGCGTCGCGGCCAAGCACCGAAATTTCTCGCGCGGTGATCACTCCACGCCTCCGCCCTTCAATCAGGGCCTGCTCAACGATGTCGCGGGAAGTGGATTCTGCGGTCGCCAGATCGGCTATGCTGCGAAGCGGACGAGTCACGGCGAACCCTTGCCGGGATTCGACGTCCTTTTCATTGAGGCTTGAGCGATGCAGCGCCAGCACGTTCGGGGTTTTGGCTGTTCGCCGAAATGCGGCTGGGACCGTCATGTGGAGTTTGGCCGGATTCACATCGGAGAGATCGTGGATGCTGAGCGCGGTTTGGTGTGAGTAAACTCCTTCTGGTCTGCCCGCGCGGTTGCGTGTCCAAAGGGCGTAGATGACAAGTTGTTCCTCGGACGATTGCGGGAAGCGCGTCAGCCGATAGATGCCCCG
>CAMCCU010000199.1 GCA_945872975.1 Pedosphaera parvula Ellin514 | reverse complement strand
CGCGAGCAGAATAAAAATTAACGTTTCCATGTGGAGTGTGTTGTGCCGGAAAACCGGCGTCGGCTTCAATTGTAATAAAAGGTGAATCGAATCTCGCGCTGGTTTCCGGCGATGGTCTGTCGCATTTGCGCTGGCCAGCGCGGGTAGGGGGCGGGGTTCAGGATGGCGCTCTGGCAGAGCATGCTGAGGATCTCTCCTACCTCGTTCTGCTGCACTTTCATTTCCGTGATGCGTCCGTCGGAGTTGAGTTTGAAATCCACGACGACTTTTCCCGGACGACGCGTGCCGTCATGTTCCTCCAGCAGGATATACCAGCACCGTTCCACGGCAGAGATGAATGCGGCGTCGTAGTCGCCGAAGGGCGACGCCTTCACGTCAAAGGCGATGGAGCCTTTGTTCGACATGCTTCCTTCCTGCCGGAGCTTCTCGCCAGTCAGGATGCCTTTTTGTCTCTTCGCTTCCGCAATCGTGCGAGGACGTTCCTTGGGTTTCAGTTGGGAATCTCCAGTAGTCGCGTCCAGTTGGCCGTCGCTCGGCGTCTTTGGTTTGAGCAAGGCAAGGTCGCCGGGTGCCTCGGTCTTAGGCTTGGGTTCGACGGGGATTTCATCCGGCTTTGATTTCGGCGGCGAGGGTTGGAGCGGGAATGGCTTCGGCTTGTCGTTGTCCATGAGGCGGACGACCTGATCCTGTTTGCCATCCACTTTGATCTTCTCCAAATCCTTGGGGTCGGGATTGGCGGCCTTGGAGTTCTTCGAGCTGTAATACTTCGCGTCCTTGGGTTCCTCGGCGACAGCGGTGTCCGGGTCCACTTCGACGAAGGTCATCGGGATGGATCGATCCAGCTTGGCCTGTTCTTCTGCGGACTTCGACTGGGCCGGCTTGGCGAGTTTGCGTGTGAGGTTCACGAGCCAGGTGGGTTGATGCTGCCACCAGCCGAGACGTTTCCCGACATGCCAGCCGCCGAAGACGCCGAGATGAATGACGATGGACAAAACCAGTGCGGCCACCAGCGGATTGCGCTCCACGAGGCGTGCGATGTTTTTGGGCTCGACCACGATCATCTTTTGTCAGAATGACGGACTCAATTCAGTGGAGCAACAGTTTTGCCGGGTTGGGCTGGCGTCCACGGCCAGCTCCCGTTCGTTCATTGTCTATCGGCAGCGCGGAACGCGGATCAAAACACCGTCCGCCGCGCAACGTAGAGACGTTGACGGAGCGGTCCTCTATTCGCTTTGGTTCTGGGCGGCTTCTTGATGACGGGATGTTTATTGGCTTTGGGCTTGCCGTGCTGAGTTGGGATTGGCGAGATGGCGGCCAGATCATGCTAATGCACTTTGCACACCGAGCCATGCGGATCCGCAAACATCTTTTGCCCCTCGCTCTCGCGATGCTGGTGTCCAGTTGTGCGATGGGCACTGACTCGTCCCGGCGATCAAAAGACTCGTCGCCCGGCTTTCGGGCGCTCACTGACTTCTCAGCATTTCTGCGAACGACCAATCGCAGCACGGGCGAGGTGGTGTTGGATTCAGGCTGGATTCGCGCGTCGTTTGCGTGGGACGAACTGGTCGTCTCCTGGAACGCGCAAACTCCGATCGGGACAGGGCTGAAGTTCGAAGCGCGGGCAATGATTCAGAAACGCGCGACTAAGTTTTATGGCCTTGGCCTGTGGGCGGACGACACGGCGGAGCAGCGCCGCGAGAGCGTGGTGGGACAGAAGGACGAAGATGGCGATGTGCTGACGGACACGTTGGTCCTTCGCCAACCAACGGACCAGATGCAGCTTCGCATCACGCTGCTGCCCGCCGCGAACGGATCACTCCCGACGTTGAAGCTGGTTGGGCTTTCCTACGTGACTAGGAACGCACGGGTCGCTCCTCAACCTCCGTTGAAGGAGGCGTGGGGCAAGACGCTGCCGGTTCCGGAGCGTTCCCAGCTCTCTTACCCGGGCGGTCGTGATTGGTGCAGTCCGACGTCGGTTTCGATGGTGCTCTCCTACTGGGCGCGGCGACTGAACCGACCGGAACTGGATGTGGATGTGCCCGAAGTGGCGGCGGGAGTGTTTGACGTCAACTGGCCGGGAACGGGTAACTGGCCGTTCAACACGGCGTTCGCCGGGCGCTTCCCGGGCATGCAGGGTTTTGTCACGCGCCTCAGCGACATCGCGGAGCTGGAAGCGCTCGTGGTAGACGGAGTGCCGCCGATCATTTCAGTTTCGTATGACGTGCTGCATGGCAGGGCGACCGATCAGGGGAACGGCCATCTCGTCGTGGTCGTGGGTTTCACGGAGAACGGCGACCCGATCGTGAACGATCCGTGGGCGCGGTTTGAGAAGGGAGACAAGGTCCGGCTGGTTGTTCCGCGCGCGAATCTCGTCAGGGCGTGGGCTCACTCGCGGCGGACAGTTTATCTGATCCGGCCCGAGGCGTGGCTGGTTCGTCAATAGCGCGGCACGGTGGAGTCCACCTCGCGCGACCATTGATCAATGCCGCCGGTCAGATTGCGAAGCTTCGTAAATCCAAGCTGACTAAGCCAGCCAATCGCCTGGAGGCTGCGGACGCCGTGATGGCAGTAAACGACGACATCCTTGTCCTTCCAGTCCGCGATCTGGTCCGCGCGATCGGGGATTTGTCGGAGGGGAATCAGCGTGGAACCGGGGAGCGCGGCGAACTGGTGTTCTTCCTGTTCGCGAACGTCGAGCAATAGCGGCGGGTTTTCTCCTCGCAGCCAATTCGCGAGGTCGCCCGGCGAAAGCTGAGTTTCTCCTGCGGGCATGGAGTGTGTAGAGATGAATTACTGGCTCAAGCCAGCCAGGTAACGCTCCGCATCGATGGCGGCGGCGCAGCCCATGCCGGCGGCGGTGATGGCCTGGCGATAGACGTGGTCCGAGCAGTCGCCCGCCACGAACACGCCGGGGACATTCGTCATGGAGCCTTCCTTGCGGAGGATGTAGCCGTTCTCGTCCATGTCGATCACGCCCTTGAAGAGCTGGGAGTTCGGGATGTGACCAATCGCCACGAAGACGCCCGCGCAATCCAGTGTGCTCTCCGCGTTGGTCTTGAGGTTCTTGATCTGAACGCCGGTCACCTTGTCCTGTTTCACGTCGAGCACTTCCGTCACGACGGAATCCCAGACCGGCTTGATCTTTGGATTGGCGAGCGTCCGGTCAGCCATGATCTTCGAGGCGCGCAGGCTGTCGCGGCGGTGGATGAGGTAAACGACCGAGCCGAAGCGCGTGAGATACATCGCCTCTTCGCACGCGGAATCGCCGCCGCCCACGACGACGAGCGGTTGGTTGCGAAACATCGGGAGAGCGCCGTCGCAGGTGGCGCAATAGGTGACGCCTTTCTTCTCGAGCAAATCCTCGCTCTTCAATCCGAGATGACGATGTCCGGCACCGGTGGCGATGATGACCGTCTGCGCTTCGACGGTTTCGCCGTCGACGCTCAGTTTGAAAGTTTTACCCGACAGGTCGACGGATTCGACCGTGCTGCCGAACTTGAGGCGTGTTCCAAAACGCTCGGCCTGCTTCTGCATCCGGGTCATGAGCTCATAGCCATCGATGCCTTCCGGGAAGCCGGGAAAATTCTCGACGATGCTCGTGGTGGTCAGCAGACCGCCGGGCATTTCGCCGGTGATCAAGAGCGGGTTCAGGTTCGCGCGTGCGGTGTAAATGGCGGCGGTGTATCCCGCGCAACCGCTTCCGATGATGACGACTTTTTCCATAAAGATGCGCGTAAACTAGGGATCGAGCGGTGGCTTGGCAAGTGTGCCTGCCTCGTTTGTGGATTAAAAATCTCTAACGCAGAAGCGACTGTCTTTGAGCAATGCAGTGTTGTCCGGGAGTGGGACAATTCGAGTCACGCAGCCGCCTGCAATTCCTTCCGTGTCCGGTTCACGCGCCAGAAGAAGTAGCCGAAGAACAGCAGTCCGCAGCCGTTGACGCCCGCCGCATAACCAAGCTTGTAGAGACGCCCGGTGTTGTTAGGAGCGTAGATGGTCACGTCCTGGCCGATTAACAAATTCGGCATGGCCATGGGCATGATGGCGCCGTGGAGCATCCCGCGGGCGAACCCGGCCGGAGAGGCGTCGCGGTCGAGCAGGGCGGAGGAACGCTGCACGACCCAGCCGAGCGTGATGGCGACTGCGGCGAGGGTCAGCGTGCGGAGGAGAATGCGAAGAAGAAGTGGCGCGCGGGACGGCGCTTTGGCTGGAGCTTGGGTCATGTGTTTCGTAGGAGTCCGATCATGTTTTTGAGCGAGCGGACGGCGCAAGCAGAATCTCGGGCGAGGGTGCTCGAGGCGCTTTCGAGGGTAAACATGTCCCTCAGGCTGACGATAGTTTCTTGCGATGGCGTGCTGCACCTTGTAGGCTGGCCAATCTCATTTTACCTGTGAAACCGCTAAGTCGTATTGTCGTATTGTCGTTTGCCGCTGCATGGGTCGCTTCTCCGACGTCAGCCGCAGTCATCATCAACGAAATTCATTACAACCCGGATGTGAAGACCGATCCGGGGGAATTCGTGGAGCTCTACAACGGGGGCACCAACGTGGTGAATCTCGCGGGCTGGGCCTTCACGGATGGCCTGAATTACACTTTTCCTTCCACGAATCTTGCGCCTGGCGGCTATGTGGTCGTGGCGCAGAACCCGGCTTTTCTCCAGACGAAGTATGGCGCAGCGAGCGCCCTCGGACCGTTTAATCCCGACGGCAGCTCCGGCCTCTCCGGCCGTGGCGAGAAGTTGACGCTGCGCAATGCGTCCGGACAGATCGAGGACGAGGTCAGCCTTGCACTAGGCTTCCCGTGGCCGACGGTGGGTGACTCGACGACTCCGGGAAATGGCAATTCCATCGAGCTGATTCATCCGACGCTCGACAATGATCTGGCGGGAAGCTGGCGAAGTTCCGGCAGCGGTTCGGGCGGCACGCCGCTGGTGAACGCGACGTTGCTCGCCGCTGCGCAGTCCTGGAAATACGTGAAGGGAACGAACGAGGCTTCCAGTCCCGTGACGGCGTGGCGGCAGCCGGCGTTTAATGACAGCGGTTGGAGCGTGGGGACGTTGCCGATCGGTTACGGAGAATTGTTCATCACGACGCCGCTCAGTGACATGAACAGCAATTACACATCGGTGTTCCTGCGGAAGCAGATCACGGTGGCTGATCCGTTGCAGTTCAACCGGCTGATTCTCGAGGCGCAGTATGATGACGGCTTCAAGGTGTGGATCAACGGCACGCTCGTGGTGGATAACACGGCGAACCTTCCTGCCGGTGAGCTGGGCTTCAGCGGTACGGCGATTGCGAGCTTTGAACAGGGAACGTTCGCGAATGTGAACATGGTGGGCAATCCGCTCTCCGCCCTCGTGGCTGGCGTGAACACCATCGCGGTGCAGGCGCACAACTCTTCGTTGGCCGGGAGCAGCGATTTCTTCTTCGACGCGCGACTGATCGGTCAGACCGGTGGTTCGGGCGGCACAGGACCGAGTCCCGGTCGTATCAACACCGTCTTTGCCAGCAACGCTCCCCCGCAGATTCGCCAGGTGGAGCACAACCCGGAACAGCCAGCTGCCGGCCAGCCGGTCAGCATCACCGCGAAAGTCACGGACCCGAACGGCGTCGCCAGCGTCACGTTGGAGTACCAGATCGTGGAGCCTGGATCCTACATCGATCTGGCGGATCCGGCGTACACGAATGCCGCGAACTGGATTTCGCTGACCATGAACGACGGTGGTTCCTTGGGCGACCTGACTGCCGGTGATGCAGTGTTCACCACGATTCTTCCGGCGTCGGTGCAGGTCAACCGGCGGTTGATTCGTTATCGCATCACAGTGGCGGATTCCCTCGGTGCATCGGTCCGTGTTCCGTATGCCGACGACCCGCAGCCGAACTTTGCTTACTTCGTGTACAACGGCGTTCCGGGTTGGTCCGGTGCTGTGCAGCCGGGTGGCGCAGGTGCGAATGGCGTGGTGCAGAGCTTCTCCAGCAATACGATGGGCCGGTTGCCGGCGTTTCATCTCATCGGCAAAAGCAACACCGTGGCGACGGCGACGTGGTTCAGCCGCTACGGCGGGGATCTTTATCAGTGGGGCGGCACGCTGGTGTATGACGGCAAGGTGCTCGATCACATTCGCTATCGTGCGCGCGGCGGCGTATGGCGTTACTCGATGTGCAAGAACATGTGGAAGTTCGATCTCAATCGCGGTCACGACCTGGAGATGCGCGACAACTGGGGTCGCAAATACAGCGTGCCGTGGACGAAGCTGAATCTTGGCGCGAGCATCCAGCAGGGGGACTTCAATCATCGCGGGGAGCAGGGGATGTTTGAGTCGGTCGGTTTCAAGTTGTTCAATCTCGCTGGAGTGGAAGCTCCGAACACCACCTTCTGCACGTTCCGCGTGGTCGATGAAGGGCAGGAAGCCAGCCCGGCCACGCAATACGAAGGTGATTTCTGGGGCGTCTATCTCGCCATCGAGCAGGAGAACGGACGCTTCCTCGAAGAGCACGGTTTGCCGGATGGTAATCTTTACAAGATGGAAGGCGGCACGGGCGAACTGAACAACCTCGGACCAAACGGGCCTGCGAATAAATCCGACCTCACCTATCTCCAGGCGAATTACACCGGTGCGACCGAGCAATGGTGGCGAACGAACTGGAATGTGATGAGCCATTACAACTATCAGATCATCGCCCAAGGCATTCATCACTACGACATCGCAGACGGTAAAAACTATTTCTTCTACCGCAATCCCGAGACGCGCCTGTGGGAAACTTGCACCTGGGACCTCGACCTCACTTGGGCGGATAACATGTATCGCGGAGGTCAGACCGGCGGCGACGAGCCGCTCAAGAGCCGGTTGCTCGACAACTTCGCGAATCCCGGCCGCCTGCCGAACATCAATGTTGAGTTCCGCAATCGCGTTCGCGAAGTCCGCGATCTCCTGTGGAACAACGATCAGGCCTACGCGCTCATCAACGAATACGCGAACCTGCTGCGTGGTCCGACAAACGGGCCGACAATTCTCGATGCCGACCGCATGATGTGGGACTACAACCCGAAGATGATCAGCACCACGTATTCCGAGAACCCGGCGAGCAAGGCGGGTCATGGGCGCTTCTACAACTGGCCGGCGCAAACGCCGAATCCGGCCGGGCTCCCGAAGACCTTTGCGGGCGGACTGCAATTGTTGAAGAGCTATGTCGATTATCGGGCGACCAACACCGCCTTCTCGCTCGACACGATCTCTGCCGATGCTGTCCGGCCCACGCGCCCGACCATCGCGTACGTCGGGCCGGTCGGGTTTCCCATCAACCAGTTGAAGTTCCGCTCCGGCGCGTACGCTGGCACGAACCCGTTCAAGTCAATGCGCTGGCGCGTGGGCGAAGTGACCGACACGACCAGTTCAAACTACAATCCGAAGGAGCCGCACCGGTACGAGATCGAAACAGTTTGGGACAGCGGCCCAATCACGACCTTTAACGCGGACATCACGATTCCCGCGAACGTCCTGCGCGTGGGCAGCCGTTATCGCGTGCGCGTGTTGCACACGGACACCACGGGCCGGAATAGCAACTGGTCGCTGCCGATCGAGTTCAATTGCGGCGGGCCGTTCAACGAGGCGGACTTGCTGGCGTATCTCCGCATCACCGAGTTGATGTTCAATCCTCCGGCGGGCGGCTACGAATATGTCGAGCTCTACAACTCCAGCTCCTCGGTTACGCTGGATCTGTCCGGAGTGAAGTTCACCCAGGGCATCGACTACACGTTCGTCCAAGGAACATCTCTCGCGCCGGGCGCTTATCTCGTGCTCGTGGGCACGGCGGACATCGCGGGCTTCCGCGCTTACTACGGATTGGATGGCAGCGTGACGGTGCTCGGCTCCTACACGGGCAGCTTGAACAATGCGGGTGAGCAAATCGTGTTGCGAACCTCGGCGGGCGGCACGGACATCGTGAACTTCAATTACGCCGATGGTCGTGGCTGGCCACCGCAGGCGGATGGTTCGGGGCACGCGTTAGTGCTGCTCGATTCCGCGCTTGCCGCACAAGGCAACGGGGCAGGGGAGTACGCGGGGAACTGGCGGGCGAGCACTTACTTGCGTGGTTCACCGGGGCGCGCGGACGCGGCTCCTGTTCCTGGCATTGTGATCAATGAAGTCGGGGCGAACACGCCAGAGCTGAACGATTGGATTGAGCTCTACAATCCGACTGACGTGGACGTCACGCTCGGCGCAGGCTGGTATCTGAGTGATGACGGCGGCAGCTACACGAACTTGATGAAGTGGCAGATTCCGCCCGGCACGACGATTCCGGCGCGCGGCTTCGTGAGCTTCGATGAGAACACCGGCTTCCATAATCCGACGAACACCGGCTTCGCCCTGAGCCGCGGTGGCGACGACGTGTTCCTCAGCTTCCTGCCGGGCAATGCCCAGGATCGCGTCGTGGACGCGGTGAGTTTCAAGGCGCAGGAAGTGAACTGGTCGTTGGGACGTTATCCGGATGGCGGGCAGTTCTGGTACGGCCTCGACCAGCAGACTCGCGGCACGGCGAACGCGGCGTCGCCGCATCGCGCCGTGATTAGCGAGATCATGTACCGTCCGCAGGACATTCTTGTGGGAACGAATCTCACGGACAATTCGATGGAAGAATTCATCGAGATCGCGAGCACCGCCCCGTTCGGGCGCGTCAACATGACGAATGTCCTCAGCGCGTTGTCCTGGCGTGTGAGTGGTGGAGTGGAATTCACCTTCCCGCCACTGATGGTTCTTGATGCCCCGGAGCGCATCCTGTTGGTGAATTTCGATCCGGCCACCAACGCCCTTCAACTCGCCGCCTTCAAGCAACGCTACGGCATTACGAATCCCGCTCAGCGCATCCTCGGCCCTTACCTCGGCAAGTTGGCGAACAACTCGGATCGCATTGCTTTGGAACGACCCGTCGCGTCGGAGGTTCCCGGGGTTCCCAACTGGGTCGTCGTCGACGAAGTCCTCTACGCCGATCAATCGCCCTGGCCCTGCGGCAGCGATGGCACGGGCAATTCTCTGCAACGAGTGAACGGCTTGACCAGCGGCAGCGATCCGGCGAACTGGAGCGCGGAACCGCCGACCGCTGGCCGTGAGCGCGAGAACCTTCCGCCCGGTTTGCCCGCCATCACCGCGCAGCCGCAG
>CAMCCU010000198.1 GCA_945872975.1 Pedosphaera parvula Ellin514 | reverse complement strand
GCGGGCTTGTTTAGCAAGGCGGGCGCGACGCCGTTCCTGATGGCCGCCTCCACTGCGGACGCCGTTTTTATGCGGCTGCTCATCGAGCTGGGCGCGAATCCGCTGCTGGTTAATGCCGAGGACTGCACGCCGCTGATGGTCGCGTGCGGCATCGGGGTCGGGAGCGCGGCCGCGAATGAAGTCGCCGGCGAAGAGCCGGAAGTGCTCGAAGCGGCGCAACTGCTCCTGAAGCTCGGCGCAGACGTGAACGCCGTCGATGCCAACGGCGAGACGGCAATGCACGGCGCGGCCTACAAGAATCTGCCGAAGGTGATTCAGTTCCTCGCCGACCACGGAGCGAAGGTCGAGATCTGGAATCGGAAGAATAAGCACGGCTGGACGCCGCTCATGATTGCGGAAGGCCATCGCCCAGGGAATTTCAAGCCCTCGGCGGAAACTGTGGTCGCGCTTCACAAAGTCATGTTCGCTGCGGGCGTCGCGCCTCCGGCCAACATCCTGCCGGGCGCAGCCAAAAGCCCGGAAGCCTGGCCGAAAACGAAGTAGCGCAGGCGTTTCATCGTTGTTGGGCATAGAGGTCCGCCCATTTGCCGTTTGCAATTTCTCGCCACGAATTCTTCAATCGCCGCCATGCCGAATTTCCCAGCACCGCTGGACCTGACGAAAGTTAAAGTTTATCCGCTCGCCACGCGCAAGAGCATGTCGGCCATCGAGGATATCCTCGTGGACCCGGACTGCGCTCCGCCGCCGCTCACCAGTGATTTCCTCCGCGAACGCGTCGAGCTGTGCGCGCGGCAAATCAAGGCCGCCCGCGCCCGTGGTTCCACCGTCATGTTTCTT
Organism: Pedosphaera parvula Ellin514; assembly: GCA_945872975.1. GTDB lineage: Bacteria > Verrucomicrobiota > Verrucomicrobiia > Limisphaerales > JADJPG01 > JADJPG01. The sequence continues at coordinate 8,413 of CAMCCU010000198.1, read as the reverse complement.
TACGGCGCGCATCTGGTGAAGAACGGCGCGTCCGCCATTCTCGAACGATTGATGGCGGGCGGCTGGCTGACGCATCTCGGCACGAACGGCGCGGGATCGATTCACGATTGGGAGTTCGCGTTCCAGAACTGGTCCACGGAAAGTGTCGAGCAAAACGTCGCCACCGGCACGTTCGGAACGTGGGACGAGACGAGCCGCAGCATTCATCTCGCGCTGCTGGCGGGCGGCCTGCGCGGCGAAGGCTACGGCGTGTCGCTCGGACGGTTCGTCACCGAGGACGGCATCACGCTTCCGACGACGACGGAGCTTGAGCAGCTTCTTCGCAACGAGCCGACGCATCCGCTGTCGCCCGCGCGCGCCGATCTGTTGCTGGCGATGCTGGAGCACAAGCTGCCTTCCGGTCGAATCGAGACGAAGCATCCGTGGAAGCACACGTCGATCTTTGGCAACGCCTTCCGCCACGGCGTCCCGATGACCGTGCATCCGGGCATCGGCTACGACATCATTGCGAACCATCCGATGTTCAACGGCGCAGTGATCGGGCGCGCGGCGGGCGTGGACTTCCGTCTGTTCGGCACGGCGGTCGAGGGCTTGGACGAGGGCGTGGTGTTGTCCGTCGGCTCCGCGATCATGGCACCGCAAGTCTTCGAGAAGAGCCTGAGCTGCGTAAATAATCTGCGGCTTCAGGCGGGCCGGAAGATCGTGCAGGGCCACAACATCTACGTTGTCGATTTGCAGGACGGCGGCAACTGGGACTGGACGAAGGGCGAGCCGCCAAAGGAAAGCCCGGCCTACTATCTGCGCTTCTGCAAAAGTTTCTCCCGCATGCATGGCGCGATGCACTATCTCCAGTGCGACAACGTCGCGTTCGTTCACAACTTGCTGCATCGCCTGCGCGCATGAACCTCTCCCGCTTCCAGGAAATCAGCGCGCGCTATGCGGGCCTGCGCATCGCCATCGTCGGCGACTTCTGCCTCGACCGTTATCTGGAGATCGATCCGGCGCGACAGGAGATCTCCATCGAGACCGGGCTGCCCGTTCACAATGTCGTCAACGTGCGCAGCCAGCCCGGCGCGGCGGGGACCATCCTGAACAACCTCGTCGCGCTCGGTGTCGGCGAGATCTATCCGGTCGGTTTCTGCGGCGAAGATGGCGAAGGCTATGAGCTGCGTCGCTCGCTGCTGGCACGTCGTGGCGTGAAGCTCGATCACTTCATCGAAACTGATTTGCGCCGCACCTTCACGTATTGCAAGCCACTGGTCATGGAGCCTGGTAAAGCTCCGGTGGAACTGAACCGGCTCGACAGCAAGAACTGGACGCCGACTCCGGCGTTGCTGCAAGGCCGTCTCATCGATTGCGTGGCGCGCGTTGCCACGGAAGTGGACGCGATGATTCTCATGGATCAGGTCGATCTGCCGGAGACGGGCGTGGTCACCGCCAAGCTTCTCGAAGCCATCGGGGTCCTGGTCAAAGAGCTGCCGGAGCTGCTGATTCTCGCGGACAGCCGTCGCGGGCTGAGAGGTTATCCGCCGGTGTGCTTCAAGATGAACGCCGCCGAGCTTTCGTCGCTGAGCGGATCGAAAAGAGAGCTCACGCTCGAAGAGATTCAGCGCACTGCCGCCGCCATGGCGCGACAACACGATCGCCATGTGTTCGTCACGCTCGCTGAGCGCGGCATCGTTTGCGCGTCCCCTTGGACGGAGCCTGCTCACGTTTGTGCGCTTCCCGTGCGTGGCGAGATCGACATCGTCGGGGCAGGGGATTCAGTGACGGCGAACCTTGCTTCGGCATTGGCGGGCGGAGCGACGCTGCGTGAGGCGAGCGAGATAGCGATGCTGGCGTCGTCGATTGTCATCCATCAGCTCGGGACGACAGGGACGGCGAGCGTGCCGCAGATCGCGGAGTTGGTGGCTGTGGGAGCGTCCGAGAGTTCGCGGTAAGAGATGGAGCGCCGGTCTCCGAACCGGCACGAACGAATCACCATGCCGGTTCGGAGATCGGCCCTCCACTGCTCACGCTTCAATCTTCGTCCCGCACTCCTGACAGAACTTCGCCTTCGGCGCGCATTCGGTCTGGCATGAACGGCAGGTGTGGATCGCCTTAGCGGCGTGGTGGCCGATCATCAAGTTCCTGATGTAGGGAATCCAAGTGAACAGGTAGGCGAAGATGAACACCGAGTCGCGCCGGTATATGCCGTAGGCGAGCAGGCAGCCCGATCCGCTCAGGCTCAGCCACCAAAAGGCGTTCGGGATGACCACGCGCTTGTGCTTCTCCGTCGCCCACCATTGAACGATGAACCGCGACGTGAACAGGATGTTGCCCATCCAGCCCACGACCTTCCACGCGTGCCATTCGATGCCGAGAAGCTTCCCTCCCGGCATGAAGATGTTTGTCAGCCAATCCATAGCCCGCGTGGCGTAATCATCGGCCTACGCCTTTGCGTAAGCTTCCATTCCGATGCACGAGCAGACGACGTTGCGGTCGCCATAGACGTTGTCGATGCGCGAGACGGGCGGCCAGAATTTCCAGTCGCGCAATCCCTTCACCGGATACGCGGCGAGATGACGGGCGTAAGGCCGGGTCCATTCGTCGCCCGTCACGACCTCGGCGGTGTGCGGGGCGTTCTTCAGGACGTTGTTCGTCTTGTCGGCCGCGCCGGTTTCCACGGCGGTCATCTCGGCGTGGATGGCGATCATCGCGTCGCAGAAACGGTCCAGCTCGACCTTCGCCTCGCTCTCCGTCGGCTCGACCATCAGCGTGCCGGCGACCGGCCAGCTCAAGGTCGGCGCGTGGAACGAGTAATCCATCAGCCGCTTCGCCACGTCTTCGGCGGTGGTGAGCTTGAAGTTGCGCAAGTCGAGAATGCACTCGTGCGCCACGAGTCCGGCGTGACCCTTGTAGAGGACGGGGAAATAATTCTCCAACCGTTTGGCGATGTAGTTCGCGTTCAGGATGGCGAACTTCGTCGCGTCCGTCAGGCCGGCCGGTCCCATCAAACGGATATACATCCACGAGATGAGCAGGATGCTCGCGCTGCCCCACGGCGCGGCGCTGATCGGTCCGATGCCTTGCACGCCGCCGGTGGTGACGAGCGGATGCTTGGGCAGGAACGGCGCGAGATGTTTCGCGACGCAGATCGGTCCGACGCCCGGACCGCCGCCGCCGTGCGGAATGCAGAACGTCTTGTGCAGGTTCAGATGACACACGTCCGCGCCAATCGCGCCCGGACTGGTCAGGCCGACCTGGGCGTTCATGTTCGCGCCGTCCATGTAAACCTGTCCGCCGTTCGCGTGAATCGTCTCGCAGATCTCGCGGATGGTTTCCTCGAACACACCGTGCGTGCTCGGATACGTGACCATCAGGCAGCTTAAGTCATTCTTGTGCTCGGCGGCCTTCGCCTTGAGGTCGGCCACGTCGATGTTACCGACCTTGTCGCACGCGACGGCCACGACCTTCATGCCGGCCATCACGGCGCTCGCGGGGTTCGTTCCGTGCGCGCTCGTCGGGATGAGGCAGATGTTCCGTGCTCCCTGGTTCCGGCTCTCGTGCCAGGCGCGGATGACCAGCAGCCCGGCGTATTCGCCTGCGCTGCCGGCGTTCGGCTGGACGCTCGTCGCGGCGAAGCCCGTGATGTCCGCGAGCCACGCTTCGAGGTCCTTGAAGATTTGCTTGTAACCCTCGGCCTGCCACGACGGCGCGAACGGATGCAGCTTGCTGAACTCCGGCCACGTCACGGGAAACATCTCTGCCGTCGCGTTCAGCTTCATCGTGCAGGAACCGAGCGGGATCATGCTCGCGGTGAGCGAGAGGTCGCGCGATTCGAGGCGGCGGATGTAACGCAGCATCTCCGTCTCGCTGTGGTAACGGTTGAAGGTCGGGTGCGTGAGGAACTTCGATTGACGAGCGAACGGAGCGTCGAACTTCGGTTCGGCGCGGGAAGCGTTCACGAACTCGCCGATTTGGAAATCGGCGCTCCGGCCCACGGCGAACACCTTTACCAACGTCTCCAATTCCTCCGCGCCGCATGTTTCGTCGAGGCTGATGCCGACGCTCTGCGCATCGAAGACGCGCACGTTCACACGACGTTCCTCCGCCGCCTTCACGATGTCCTTGGCGTGCTGCGCGCCCAGGTTCACCTTGATCGTGTCGAAATAATTCTCCGTCGTGACTTCATAGCCCAGCTTCGTGAGCGCATCGGCCAGCACGCGCGTCATGCGATGGATGCGGCCCGCAATCGCCTTCAAACCTTCCGGCCCGTGATACACCGCATACATGCTCGCGATGACGGCGAGGAGAACCTGCGCGGTGCAGATGTTCGACGTGGCCTTCTCGCGGCGGATGTGCTGCTCGCGCGTCTGGAGCGTGAGGCGCAGACCGGGACGACCCTGCGCATCTTTGCTCACGCCGACGAGCCGGCCCGGCATCGTGCGCTTGAAGCTGTCGCGCGTGGCGAAGAACGCCGCGTGCGGTCCGCCATAACCCAGCGGCACGCCGAAGCGCTGCGTGTTCCCGACCACGATGTCCGCGCCGAATTCGCCGGGCGGCGTCAGCAGCGTGAGTGCGAGCAAATCCGTGGCGACGATGGCCATCGCATTCGCTGCGTGCGCCTTCTCGTTGAAGGCGCGGTAATCATGAATCGTCCCGTCCGTCGCCGGATACTGCACCAGCGTCGCGAAGACCTTCTGCGCGAAGTCGAAGGTGTGATGGTTCCCGACGATCACCTGGATGCCCAAAGCCAGCGCGCGAGTGCGGATGACCTCGATGGTCTGCGGATGACACGTCTCGGAAACGAAGAACGCATGGCCATCCTCAGCGTTCTTGATGCCGTGCGCCATCGCCATCGCCTCGGCAGCGGCGGTGCCTTCGTCGAGCATCGAGGCGTTCGCGATCTCCATGCCGGTCAGGTCCGTGACGAGCGTCTGGAAATTCAGCAACGCTTCGAGACGTCCCTGCGAAATCTCCGCCTGATACGGCGTGTATTGCGTGTACCAGCCGGGGTTCTCAAAAATGTTCCGCTGGATGACGCCGGGCGTGATCGTGTCGTAGTAACCCATCCCGATGAATGAGCGGAACACCTGGTTCTTCGCCGCGATGCCGCGCAGTTCGTTTAACAACCCGTGCTCGCTCCGCGCCGCCGGGACATTGAGCGGCTTTGTGCTGCGAATCGATTTCGGCACCGTCGCGTCGATCATCGCGTCCAGCGAGGCGTAGCCGCAGACCTGGAGCATGGCGGCGGTTTCATCGGCGTTCGGGCCGATGTGGCGGGTGGTGAAGCGGTCGGTCCAGGGAAAAGGATTAGCGGCGGTGTTGGTTGTGTTCACGGTGTAAAACTCGGCTTCGGAATCGCGACGAAATCGAGTCGCAACGTTAGGGCGGGAGGAAGCCATTGCAAGATGGATTTCGGCGCTGGGGCAGCTTGGATTTCATCTAATGATCAACGTTAGCTGGAGGCGGAATTGAAGGGTGGTCAATCGGTCTTCGTTTTTGAATACTCCACGAAACCGTTTCGTTGAAACACAACATGCGTGCCCTTTGTCTTCTGGTTTTCTTGTTTGCCGCGACGCTTCCCTATCACGCGGCGGATGGTCACTCTACCAATACGGTCACCGAGGCGGACCTCAAGAAGTTCAAGCTCGCGCCGGGATTGAAGGCGGAACTCTTCGCCGCTGAACCGTTGCTGGTGAATCCGGTGGCGTTCTCGATCGATGGTCGAGGGCGCTTCTACATCGCTGAATCGCATCGCTGGGCGACGTCCGTCTTCGACATCACCGCGAACACGCCGTGGCTGCTGGATGACTTGTCGTTCCGGACCGTGAACGATCGCAGGGCGTTCCTGGCTCGTACCTTCGCCACCAACTTCGCGGTGCTCACCAATGACTCCGAGCTCATCCGTCTCGTCGAGGATCGTGATGGCGACGGCCGCGCGGAAACGTCGTCCGTGTTCGCGGAGGGCTTCCGCGATTCAGTCGGTGGCACCGCAGCGGGCGTTCTCGCGCAGGGGACGAATGTGTGGTTCACGAGCGTCCCGGATCTGTGGAGATTTAGTGAAACAGTAAACAGTAGGTCAGTAATCAGTAATCGGTCGCGGACGGTGGCAGGCCGACGACTGAATACTGATTCACTCATTACTGACTTACTGGCCACCGGCCTCGGCGTTCACATCAGCGTCAGCGGGCATGATGTTCACGGGCTGATTCGCGGGCACGACGGGCGCATCTACTTCAGCTTCGGCGACCGTGGCGTGTGCGTGACCAATCGCGAAGGCGTGGTGCTGAACGTCCCGGACACCGGCGGCGTGCTGCGCTGCGAACCCGATGGTCGCAACCTGGAAATCTTCTGCACCGGACTGCGCAATCCGCAGGAGCTGGCCTTCGACGATCTCGGCAATCTCTGGACCGTCGATAACGACACCGCTGGCGCTGACCCGTGCCGCGTGCTGCATCTCGTGGAAGGCGGCGACTACGGCTGGCGCATGAGCTATCAGCACATGAAAGGCTTCGGCCCGTGGGTGAGCGAAGAGATGTGGCGCGGCGGACTCGACGGCATTCTCCCGCCTGCCGGCACCGTCTCGCAAGGCCCGGCGGGGCTGGCGTTTTATCCCGGCACCGGACTCACGCCGAAGCTCGCGGGCAAGTTCGTCCACGCGGATTTCCCTGGCGGCGTGTGGGCTTACAGCGTGAAGCCGCGCGGCGCGAGCTACGAACTCGCCGACAAGGAAAAGATTCTCTGGAACTGCTGGCCGACGGACGTGGACTTCGGTCCTGACGGCGCGCTCTACGTGCTCGACTGGGTGGAGAGCTGGACGCGATCCGGCAAGGGACGCATCTACCGTGTGACGGCGAGTGACCAATCACCAATGACGAAGGCCCAATTGGAAATGGTCCGCGAGACCCAGCGGCTTTTGGGCGAAGGCATGGCCAAGCGCGGCGAGAAAGAGCTGCTTGGTTTGCTTGGTTACGCGGATCGGCGCGTAAGGCTGGAGGCGCAGTGGGAGCTGGCGGGCCGCGGGCGCCAATCCTTTGAAGCTTTAAATCAGGCGGCATTCAAGTCCAAGACTCAGTTGGTTCGTCTGCACGCGCTGTGGGGAATCGGGGAGATTGTGCGTAAAATTCCGATCGATGTCGGGGGTGACGATCTGAGTGATGAAATGTTCGCGATGATCCCGCTGGTGGCGGATGACGATCAGGTTGTCGCAGGGCAGGCGGCAAGAGTCATCGCAGACGCACAGTTGTTTCAGGTGGATGTCATGCTGGCCGAAGTCCTCAGCAATGCGCCGCCCGCGCTCCGTTTCCAGGCGGCCATGGCTTACGGCACCATCATGCACGACGGGCAAAGAGCGAGCCATAGTGCAAAGCAGAGAGCGGCACGGTGGCTTACGGACAAGCTGCCGCAAGCACGGCGGCTGGCGGATAAGTTTGTTAATCCTGGGTTGACGTTTCATCACGGCTGGGGCGTTTCCACGGTTAACCTGGCGAGCAACAATGTTGCGGACCTGTTTCTTGAGCATGCTGGAGTCCGCCACTGGCGAAGGCTGGAAGCGCGGGAGGCGAAGTCGTCAAATTACAGCGGCTTGTCAGGGTCTTTGGCAAGTCGTGCGACGAACAGCCATCCGGCGGTCCGTCGCGCTGCAATTCTTGCGCTGGGTCTGTGGACCAATTCATTCGTCACAAACCTCTTGGTCGATTCCAATCCGATGGTGGTGCTCCAAGCAGCGCGAACAATTAACGCTTCACCGGTTGACGATGCGTTTCCTGCGCTCGCTTCGCTCGTGGATGATCCTCGCTTCCGCGATGCGAACTGGGGCTGGGCCGCGCTATCGAACATCACGCCCGCCGGGCCGTTCTCGGCGAATGTGCGTCCGCCGCGCGACCAGGTGCTGCTGCGCTCGCTGAACGTGAACTTCCGTCTGGGCGAACCGAAGAATGCCGAGGCGCTCGCGCGGTTTGCGGTTGGAGCGCCGGTCGCCGACTCGGTCCGCCATGGTAGCCGCCGAGGTAACGAGGCGGATGCAACCGAGCTAACGACGAATCCGCCTCCTCACGTCGGCGGCTACAGTCATCTGCGCGCTGAAGCGCTGTTCCTCCTTGGCGCGTGGGAAGTGTTGCCTGCGACCGTCGGCGATCTGTCCATCAAGCCGACGAAGGATCCGAATCACGGCTCTGTTCCCACGGTGAATCCGGAGAACTGGCCGGGCTGGTTTGATCGCGTGGTGGGACTGTATCGCCCGCTGCCGCCGCGTCCGGCGGATGCCGCGCGTCGTGCGCTCGCGCCGCACATCACCGCGTTGCTGGCGGACACAGAGCCGGAGATTGCGAAGGCCGCTCTCGATGCGGCGGTGAAGCTTCGGCTCACCAATGCTTCACCGGCGTTGCTGGCTTTGATGCGTTCCGGGCCTGTGTCGTTGCGCAAGCTA